>JAHCJK010000069.1 GCA_026184295.1 Planctomycetota bacterium | reverse complement strand
GTGGGACAGGCGTCCCGCCTGTCCAGCGACGTAGCGCCGGCCTCTGGCCGGCCGTGTCGCCGGTGTCCTCGCCGGCCGATCGAAGGTGAGAGCTTTCAGCGCATCCGTGCCGGCCAGAGGCCGGCGCTACAAACGGCAGCGGCGCGCAGACCGCGCGCCGAATGGTTCACTGTCGCGCGCCAAGATGGCCGCACGCCTTATAGCTCGTGGCCGATCAATTCGCATGCCGAACCGATCGCGCCGAGTTGGTCGCGGCCGAACTGTTCGCGGCCGAAACAGCGACGCATGCGCAGCATGGAATCCATCGCTTCGCCTATTGCCATCAAGCCCGCCCGAAGACAGCCGCGGAGCGGCGGCGGTATGTGGCCCAGGACGTAAGCCCTGGGAGTGAGTGCGCGCAATCGGCGGAGTCCCGTAGGGACGACAGAAGCGGGGCGGCCACTTTGCCGCAATTTCGTCGCTACTCCTACGCCACTTCGTCTTCGCCGCTACTTCACGGGGATGGCGGCTTCGAAGTCTTTCAGGTCGGCGCCCTTCATGAAGGCTTCGATGATCGTGCGGCCGAGCGGGTGCAGGTCCGGTTCCTTGAGGTACGGTTCGAGTTCGGCGCGGAAGAACTCCCCGAGCAGCTTCGCGCCCTGGTCGTAGCCTTCCTTGCCGACTTCGGGCTGCGTGTCCACCTGCAGGAACCACTGCGCGATCTGCGTGCCTTCGACGACGATGCTGTTCAGGGAGTACCCGAGCAGAGGGCAGCGCGCGGGGGAGAGCTGGTCGGCGCGGAACTTGGCGCCGCCGCGGCGGGCCAGGTATTCGCGCGCGATCCACTGCGGCGTGAAGCCGACCTGCCACGCGCCGATGTGCTGGTTGGGCGTGAGCACGTACCGCGTGCCGGGGGTGGCTTCGATCTGCCGCAGGAGCAGGTTGGCCTGGTCCACGCGGCGGCCGGTGGCGAAGGGCCAGTAGCTGCCCACGCCTTCGCTGACCATCGCTTCGGAGTCGGTGACGCTGGGGTTGGCGTAGCCGCGCGGAGCGACCAGGCGCCAGAGCCAGGCCAGCGCGGGCGGGAGGAAGTGCAGCAGCCCGACGATGCCGTAGCTGGGGCGTTCGCGCGTGCAGGGGGGCGTGCGCACGCCGAAGCTGCGCACGTCCACCGCGACGGGTTCGTTGACCACGTTGGGGACGATGCGCCGCGGGACGATCACGCGCGGGTTCGGGCAGGGCTTGCCGGGTTCGTCCTCTTCGTGTTCCCAGATCAGGCAGGTCGCGTTGGGGACGGCGACGAGGTTGATGAAGATGAGCGGCTCGGGCGGCGTGGTGGTCAGGCGTTCGAGGTTCGGGTCGGTGCCGTAGCCGGTGATGTGGTTGATGCGCACGAACCACGCGTCTTCGGCGTCGCTGACCACGAGCTTGTTGCCCTGCTGCAGGTTGGGATGGCAGAGCGCCATGTCGTCGGTGACGGGATGGAGCGTGCAGCCGATGTGCAGCGAGAGCTTGCGGCGTTCGCCCGTGACGGTGTTCTTGCCCAGCAGCAGACGGCCGTCCTGTTCGCGGTGGGGATACTCGAGCATCTCGCTCTTGCCGCCGCCGCTCGCGCCTTCGTGCATGATGGTGACGATGTTGTCGTAGGGCGTGACGACCTGCACGGTCGAACCGTGCGCGGTGATCCAGCCTTCTTCTTCGCCGATGGCCAGCAGCACGCCGTAGATGCCCTTTTTCGCGCTGGGCCCGGGGTACAGGTTGAGCGAGAAGACCTCGTGCATGTGCTTATCGCGGTGGTGCACGACCATCTGGCGGCCGTCGCAGTGCGTGTGCCGGAACGGCGGCGCGACGAAGACCACGGCGCGCGGCGCGAAGTCCCGGGGCATCTCGCTCAGCGGCACCATCTCCTGCAGGTCGCCCAGCGCCGTGGCGAAAAAGGCCGTGTTGACCGGGCAGATCAGCAGGCCGCCGTAGTGGTATTCGTGCCCGCCGGCGTAAAAGCCCATCACGATCAGCTTGTGGTCGGCCAGCCAGTCGATGATGTCGGTGCGCATCTCGCCGAAGGGCTGCCCGAACTTTTCCTGGAACTGGCGCTTGTCGGTGTTCATGTCGCCCGCGACGAGCATGCAGTCGGGGTCGCGGCGGCGCATGTACGGGTCGGGGTAGCTAACCGCCAGCCCGTTGCGGCAGCGGGTCACGATCGCCTCGACCTCGGTCCCGCGCTTGGGCACGGGATACTGGACCTCGAAGCGGTCGCCGTTGCCGCCCAGGGAAAGGCGCAGGAGTTCCGCGCGGTTTTCGGGGATCACCAGGTCGTTCGCCTTGCGCAGCATCTCCATCACGTCGGCGGGCAGGACGAACTCTTTCACGCGGTCGAACGAGACTTCGGGCATGGGAACCTCCCTGCGGGGACCGTTAAAATTGAAGGCACGCTATATTGGCTCACCACCCGGTCCAAGTCTACTTGAATTAGGCAGGTTTAAAAAAAGACCTTCGTAAATTAGGCAGATTGAGCAAAAAGCGCTCGAAATAGTCTCTTCGTGCATGCGTTCCATGCAAGGGTTGGACGAGCGCCTTTTTAAGAAACCCTTTCGCCGCGCGTGGGTCTAAGGAAAGGTCGAGGTTACGAGGATACCGCCATGCGCATCGGAAGAATCGAGTTCGCCATCCTGGTGCTGGTCGCGGCCACGGCGCTTGCCGCCGCGCGGCAGGCCAGCGCCGAAGTGCTGTTCGTGCCCACGGACGCGAAGGTGCGCCCGCTGCCGATCGAACAGCCGGAGCCCGGCCCGGGCGTGATCCGCCCGCCGACCTGGCGGCCGCCGCAGCCCAGCGACCTGCCCTTCCGCGTGACGAATTCGCGCGTGGACGTGCGCATCGAAGAGAACGTCGCGACGACGACGATCGAACAGAGCTTCCTCAACCTTTCCGGGCGCGACCTGGAAGTGCGCGTGATGGTCCCGCTGCCGGCCGGGGCGAGCATCAACAAGTCGGCGCTCTCGATGAACGACGAGATGGTCGAGGGCAAGCTGTACAACGCCGAAGAGGCCCAGCGCATCTACGAATCGATCGTGCAGCAGCGGCGCGACCCGGCGCTGCTGCGCTTCGCGGGCGAGAACCTGTACGAGGCGCGCGTCTTCCCCATCCCGCCGAACCAGGAACGCCGCCTCAAGTTCAGCTACGACCAGGTGCTGAGCCCCGTGAACGGGATGTACGACTTCCGCCACATCCTGGCGGGCTCGCAACTGTACCAGCGCGGCGTCGAGAAGTTCCAGTTCGAGTGCGTGATCCGCGGCAAGAGCAGCATCGGGCCGGTGTACAGCCCCAGCCACAAGGTCAACGTCGCCCGCCCCGACGCGCGCACGGCCGTGGTCAAGCTGAGCGACACGAACCTTTCGACGGACCAGGACTTCCGCCTGTACTACGCGCCCAGCACCGAAGACGTGAGCCTGCGCGTCGTCGCGCACCGCATGCCCGGCGCGCCCGGCGGCGACGAAGGGTACTTCATGGTCATCGGGCGCCCCGACGACCAGCTTGAAAAGGACAAGATTCTCAGCAAGGAGATCGTCTTCGTGCTCGACACCTCGGGCTCGATGGCCGGCGACAAGATCGAACAGGCGCGCAAGGCCCTGGCCTTCTGCCTCAGCCAGCTCAACCCGCAGGACCGCTTCAACCTCGTCACCTTCTCGACCACCGTCAACGCGCTCAGCGACGGCAAGCTCTTCGACGCCACCAAGGAGAATGTGAAGAAGGCCCTCGACGCCGTGGACACCATCGAAGCCACCGGCGGCACCGCCATCGACGACGCGCTCCGCGCGGCCCTGGCGCAGGACTTCACCCCCGGGCCCGGCAAGGCCAAGCTGGTCATCTTCCTCACCGACGGCCTGCCGAGCGTGGGCGTCACCGACGCGGCCTCGATCCTGAAGGACGTCGAACAGGGCAACAAGGCGCAGGCGCGCATCTTCAACTTCGGCGTCGGCACCGACGTCAACACGCACCTGCTCGACCGCATCAGCATGGACCACGACGGCTCCAGCGCCTACGTCGCCCCCAAGGAAGACCTGGAACTGCGCCTCAGCGACTTCTACGCCAAGATCAAGAACCCGGTCATGACCAACGTCAGCTTCGATTTCGGCGGCGACGCCAAGGCCAACAGCTTCTATCCCAAAAAGGTGCCCGCGCTCTTCAAGGGCAGCGAGATCCTGCTTTTCGGCCGCTACAAGGGCACCGGCCCCGGCACGGTGACGCTGCGCGGCAACGTCAACGGCGAGTCCAAGGAGATCAAGATCGACGTCGAATGGCCCGCGCAGGAACGCGACAACAGCTTCCTCCCGCGCGTCTGGGCCATGCGCAAGATCGGCCACCTGCTGGAAGAGATGCGCCTGAACGGCCAGAACCAGGAGACCATCGGCGAGGTCGTGGCGCTCTCGCAGCTCCACGGCATCGTGACGCCGTACACCAGCCAGTTGGTGCTCGAACCCGGCATGCAGGGCCCCGGCCGCACCGGCCGGCCCATGCCGATGGAAGAACAGGCCGCCGCGAACGCCCCGGCCGCCGCCACCGCGGGCCTGCGGCGCGCCAACGAAGCCGCCAAGAAGGAAGCCGGACGCCTGGCGCAGGAAGCCCTCGACCGCAAGTCCGGGGACCTTGCCGTCGCCCTGGCCGAGACCGAGAAAGCGCTCAAGGACGCCGACGGCTTCGCCGAGGCCAAGCAGCGCGGCGGGAACGGGCTGCGCGACAAGGCCTACGAGATGCTCGAACCTGCCGGGAAGAACGACGAAGCCGCCGTCGACCGGATTCAGCAGGCCGCCGCGCAGGACATGAAGCGGGTCGGCGACCGCACCTTCTACCACCGCGGCGGCACGTGGGTGGACGCGGGCTTCAAGTCCGAAGAAGCCAAGCCCACGGTGATCAAGGCCTTCTCGCCCGAGTACTTCGCGCTTCTGAAGAAGCACGCTCACCTGGGCGCCGTGCTGGCCCTGGGCGGGCGCATCCTGGTGATGGTGGACGGGCAGCCCGTGCAGATCGAACCCGCCGCCGCGGAGTAGCCCTTTTCGCCTATCAAGGCACGCGCGGGCAGCAAGTCTGCCCGCGCCTTTTTTTCAGAACATCCGCTGCGCTTAATCCTTAATGTGGGACAGGCGTCCCGCCTGTCCGGGTGCGCGCGTTTGACTGCGCGGGGCAAGCACCAGACAGGCGGGACGCCTGTCCTACAAGCGGCAAAGCTTCCGCCTTTCCTTATCCTTATGCTGTTCTCTCCGTTGCTCCGCACCCTTTGCCTGCCGCCGGGCCATTCCTATCTAAAGAGGATGCCGAGGCCACACAAGGTGCGCGGTTTTGGCGCGCGGCTTTCGGCGGAAGTGGGCATTTGATGCCAGTAAACCGGGTCCTCCGTACGACTAATCCCTTGGAAAGGCTTGCCTCCCAAGGACCTGCCCGCGTTCGGCGCGGGGCCTTCGCGACAGCTTTAGCTGTTGTCGCGAAAGGATTTATGAACGATTATCGGGGCGCTTGCGTTTTCAAGTAAACGGGGTGTTTGCGCGGCGGAGAGTCTCCATGGCGTCGGCCACGATCAAGTTCCTCTGTCCCAAGTGCAAGAAGAAGATTCGCGTGCCGGGTCAGTACGGCGGCAAGCGCGGCGGCTGCCCGGCCTGCAAGGAGTTCATCGACATCCCGCCGGAGAGCACGCTGCCGGACGGCGACGCGGCGGCTTCGAAGTCGAAGGAACCGGCGGTCGCCGCCGAAGGGCAGACCACGGCGGTGACGGCCGACGACCTGGCGCTCCAGCCGGTCGAAGCGGTCGAGCCCGTCGAATCCTTCCTGAAGGACGAGGCGGACGCGCCGAAGGATCGCGCCAAGGAATCCGCCAAAGATGCCGCGCCGAAGGCCGGCTTCATCAAGTTTGCCTGCCCGAGCTGCGGGAAGCCGACGGGCTTTCCCGCGAACATGGCGGGGACGCCGGCCGCGTGCCCGTCCTGCCGCACGCGGGTGATGGTGCCCGAAGAAAACGGCGGCGAGTCCTTTATCGTCGGAGGCGGCGCGCCCGCGCCGAAGCCGCGCCCCAAGCCCGAGGCCGCGCCGGTTGCCGCCGAAGCGCCGGCCGCCGGCGGCCCGCCGTGGAAGCTCATCGCGATCGCGGCGGTGGTGCTGCTGGCGGTGGGCATCGGCATCGCGATCGGCCTGATGGGCAAGAAGGACGGTTCGCAGACGGCGCAGGCCGAGACCAGGACGCCGGCTCCTGCGGCGCCCGCCGCGCCCGCGCAGCCCGCGCCCGCCGTTCCGCCCGCGCCCGTGGATACCAAGACCGCGCCGGCGCCGGCGGAATCGCCCAAGGCCGAACCGGCCCCCGCGCCCGCACCGGTGGAAGCCAAGAGCGAAGAAGCGCCGCCGCCGCTGAACCCGCCCATGACGCCCATCGTCGAAACGAAAACGCTCGCGACGCCGCAGGACCCGGGGACCGAGACGCCCGCCGCGCCCGCGCCCGAACCGGCCAAGACGCCCGGCAACCCCGAGGAAGAAGACATCGACCTCAAGCCGGCGGCCAAGAAGGAAGACCCCAAGCCCGCCGATCCCGCCGCGATGCCGGACCAGCCGCCCGCGAAGGCCGAGCCCAAGGCGCCGGCCGTGGTCTGCGCCGACTGCGGAGGCACGGGCTTCGCGCCGGTGCTGCCGCCGCGCCCGTACGTGCGCCTGGGCACCGACCCGATGCCGAACCCGGCGGTGAGCGCGCCGTGGACGTGGTGTTCGCGCTGCCAGCGCACGCACAAGAACGACGAAATCCTGAAGGCCGAAGGCGAACGCCTCGCGAGGTCGATGGACGAGACCAAGGCTTGGTCGGGGCGCTTGGGCGTCCAACTGCTCTACGTCGAGACCAAGCATGTGAGCCTGGAGACGATGCTCCCGCCCGCGATGGCCAAGAAGACCGGCGACGCGCTCGACAAGCTGACCTCGCACCTGCAAACCCTGACCCGCAGCACGGTCTTTACGCAGGCGCGCCCGAGCACGCACAAGATCGTGATCTGCTGGGACTCGCAGAGCTACAACAAGCTCATCGATTTTTTCGAGAAGGAAGATCCGGGCGACCACTGGAAGCTGACGCGCCAGTCCACCGGCGGCTTCGGGCGGCGGCTGGGGTACTTCAACGCCGACCGCGGGCAGGGCGGCGGGCCCGAGCACATGGCGATCTACCAGTTCGCGAACATGCTGATCCAGGAGGCCACCGACGGCAAGGCGCCGCCGTGGCTGAAGGCGGGCTTCTCGGCCTACTGCGAGAAGACGATCACCAACCTGAACCTGTGCTACGCGTTCACCTACGAGAAGAACGAGGTCCAGTTCGGGCAGGACTGGGACGTGGAACTGAAGAAGTACGCGCAGCAGGGCAAGCTGAAGGTCTGGGAGTACATCTTCCCGCTCTCGGGCGTCGGCATGACGGCGCTCGACTACCTGACCTGCTATTCGATGGTGAGCTACTTCATGAAGTCCGACCCGCGGCTTTTCCAGCAGGTGATCCTGCACATCAAGGACGGGATGGAAAGCGGGAAGGCCATCGAGAAGGTCTACAAGCGCCCGATCCGCGACCTGCAGATGATGTGGGCGCAGTGGGCGATGCGCTAACTTCCGCCGCTACGGCTGCGCCTTTTCCAGAAACCCGAGCGCCTCGGCGTAGGCCGTCTCCCATTCCTCCGGGAAGCGGTGCCCGCCTTCGAAGGTGTGGATCTTCACCGGCTGTTTGGCGGCCTTCCAGAGTTTCTCCAGGTCGGCGCAGGTCTTCTTGCAGACGTCGTAGTCCTGCGTCCCGAGCATCAGGAAGAGCGGGCGCGCGCCCTTGGGCTCGAAGCTTTCCGGCAGCTTGACCTGCCCGCCGGGCGAGTTCGCGATCGCGCCCGCGTAGGCCTCCGGATGCGCCGCCACCAGCGCCGCGGCATGCTTCGCGCCCTGCGAGAACCCGCCGAGGTAGACGCGCTTCAGGTTCAGCCCCTGGTCCTTGCAGGCTTCCAGGTGCTTCTGCACGAACGCGTGGGTTTCCTCGAGGTTCGTGGCGGACCAGGCGTAGGCGCCTTCGTCGAGCACCACCTGGCCGTCGAGCGCGAGCGCGGCGAACTTGGCCTTCGCGGCCAACGCGGCGACGCCGTCGTAGTCGGCGCGCGTCGCGCCCCAGCCGTGCAGGAGCACCAGCACCGGCCAGCCGCCCTCGGGGGCCGCGCCTTCGGGCAGCTTGAGCGTGCGGTCGCCGGCGTGCCTGGCGGCTTCCTTCTCGTAGCGTTCCTTCACCTTCGCGGCGACGGCGGCGTACTCGGGGTTCTTCTTGAGCGCCTCGAAATCGGAGTCTTCGTCGAGCAGCCTGAAGCCCCAGAAGCCCTGTTCCTCGGCTTCCTTGAGGTAGCGCAGGGCGAGCTTGTCCTGCCCCCACAGCGCGAAGGTGGCCGCGAGGCGGTAGCTGGTCCGCGCGTGCTTGGGGCGCATCTTCAGCGAAACGAGGTAGTAGACGGCGGCCTCGTCGTAGCGCCCGCGCAGGCGCAGGGACGTGGCGAGGGCCTCGTAGTTGGCGGCGCTGGCGTCGGGCGAGAGCAGGTCTTCGATGATGGCGATGCGGGCCTGAAAGCGCGCGTCGGCGGCGATCTCTTCGGGGGCGCCGGGCTTTTCGCCGGCGGGCGCGGGAGTGGTCGCGGGCGCGGGGTCGTGCGCGGGGGCCGGGGCGGGCGCGTGTTCTTCGGCCTGCGTGCACGCCACGGCCAGCAGCGCGGCCAGCGTGCACACGCCCATCGTCCTTCGCATGAGCCCTTCCTCCTTCGCCGCCGCCAGCCTAGAGCCCGCGCGCGGGTTCAGAAAGGGCAGATACCGGACGCCCTTAGGCGTTGACCGACGCGGGTGCGCACGTAGAGTACCGGCGTCGCCAAACCCAGTGAGGGCCGCATCCATGTCCGTCCCGCAACCGGCCGCCCCGGCCCCCGTGCCCACGCCGCCCAAGAAGGGCAGCAACATTCTGATGTGGATCCTGCTGGGCTGCGGCGGGATCCTCTTTCTCGGCGCGGTCGGCGTCGTCGTGGTCAGCCTGCTGATCTATTCGGCGGCCAAGAACCGCGGCTTTACCGACACGGAACTGATGGATGAGAACCCGGCGTTGTATTCGGCCCAGTTGATCGTGAAGAACGACCCGGACCGCGAGTTCATCTCGCTGGACAAGACCAAGGGCACCATCACCTTCAAGGACAAGAAATCCGGCAAGACCGTCACCTGGACCGCCAAGGACATCGCCGACGGGAAGTACGCCGTCGAGGCCACCGACGAGCACGGCCACGTGGAACGCACCGAGGTGGACGCCTCGGGCGGCGAGGACGGCAAGGGCACGATCTCGATCAAGACGGACAAGGGCGAGACCACCTGGGGCAGCACGGCCAAGCCCCCGGCCTGGATGCCCGCCTACACCGGCGCGGAAGTGCTGGCGGGCGCCACGCAGAACGACGAGGAGGGCGAACGCGGCGGCTACTCGCTCAAGACCTCCGACACGCCCGAGAAAGTGATCGCGTTCTACAAAAACGTCTTCGAGAAGGCGGGGATCGCCTACCAGGAGACGCAGGTTCAGAGCGGCGGGGTCAAGACGATCATGCTCGCCCCGAAGGACGCGAACAGCGCCAGGCGCAGCGCGACCGTGGCGGCCTCGAACGTGGACGGCGCGACCGCCATTCAGGTGGGCTATCAGGAAAAGAAGTAGCGGCTACCGGAAGCCTTCGACGTTCTTGCGCACGCTGTTCAGGCGGCGGTTGCTCTCGTCGGCGGAAGCCGTGTCCCCGGTCTCCTGATAGAGGTCGCGCAGGAGTTCGGAGAGTTCCATCCAGGTCGGGTTCACCTTGAAATTCGCGACGGGCGCAAGGCGGCCGACGGCGGCCTTGAGCGGCTCGATCGCGTCCGCGGGCCGCTTGAGGCGCCGGCAGACGTTCGCGAGCGTCTTGGCCAGCTCGGCCAGGTTCGCGCCTTCGCCCGCGCACTGCACGACGCCCTGGGCCGCGGCCCGCGCGGCGGCCTCCAGCTTGTCCTTCGCGATCAGCAGGTCCACCTGGCTCTGGCGCAGGCGGCAGGCCAGGTCCAGCCGGCCGGCCGTCACGAAGTACGCCGCCGCGCGCTCGAAGAACTCGAACTGCTCGCGGTCCTCGACGAACGACTCCGCCAGCTTCTTCGCCATCTCGAAGACGAACTCCGGCGCGGCGTCGAAGTGCCCGGTCAGCAGTTCCCACAAGGTAGCCGCCGCGCCGCGCGGCAGGGCGTTGCCGGAGACGGCCTCGGCCAGCCCCAGCCAGGCTTCGCGGTGGGCGGGGTTTTCGGCCAGGGCCGCGCGGTACAGGTTCAGGCGCGCGCCGGCCTTCAGGTCCGCGCGAAAGTCGCGGGCGATGCGCCAGTAGAGTTCCGCGCGCGTGGCCTCGTCTTCCTTCGACCACTGGCGCACGAGCTGTTCGAACTGGCCGTCGGGGATGCGCGTGCCGTCGCGGGGGTCGAAGAGCATCCCGGAGAAGATGCCCTGGCCCTTGTACTTGCCGTGGTCGCAGGCGTAGAAGCCGTTCGCGTCGCGGTCCACCCAGACCACCCAGGCGTGGTCGATCCCGTGGTTGGTCGCGCCCTGCACGCTCGCCGCGGGCACGCCCAGGGCGCGGCAGACTTCGCGCGCGAAGTACGCCTGGTCGCCGCAGGTGCCGCCGTAACGGAAGAGGTTCGGCAGCGTGTACGCGGCGCGGGCCTTCTCGAGGTTGTTCTTGCGCGCGCCGCCGCGCAGCTTGTCCATGTCGTAGGGGATGTCGGAGTACGCCTGCCCCGGGCGCGCGTGGTAGTTGTAGATCTTCTGCGCCCAGTCGCGCTCGTCCCGGGCGAGCCGGTCGGAGGCCACGAAGACCAGCAGGCGCCAGGGGATCTCCTTGAAGAACGGCGCGAGCTGCCGCTCGTTCTTGACCAGCCACGCGAAGCTCTCTTCGTAGTCCATCGGCTTGACGGACGGGGAATCCTCGCCCGCGGGGTGCTCCGGCATGTCCCATACGGCCGCGTAGGCGACGATCAGGCGGTCGAAGCGTTCGTCGGCGGGCTCGGGGAGCTTGCGCAGGAGCTTCAGCGCCACGCGCGCGCCCGCGCGCAGGTCGTCGATCTCCGGGTCGAGCGCCAGGAGCAGGCGTTCCTTCAGCCGCGGATGCGCCTGGCACCAGCGCAGGAGTTCCTCCAGTTCCTTGGTCGTAAGCGCGGGCGTGTTGAGCTTGAGCTTGGCCGCGAGCGGCGTCTTGCCCGTCAGGACGTCCCACTGCAGGTCGACGTACGCCGCGATCGTCGCGTCGGGCGCCGGCGCAAGGGCCTCGCCCGGATTGCTGAGCGCATTCGCCAACGCCACGATCCGCGAACTCGGCGTAGGCTTAAGGCCGATGCGCAGTTCGTCTTCGGCGGCGGTTCGAAGCAGCGCCGCGCAGCACAGAAAGATCAGACCGATGCGTAGAACCATGCGTCCTCCCAGGGTCCTTCTTAAGACGCAGCATGGCCGGGAATAGGGACAGCGATTCGAGGCGGAAGCCACCCCATAATCTTAGAACTATCAATGGGTTAATTAACATCTCGCGATAATTGGGCACCTCAGCCGTTAGTGGTCAGCACCCTCCGGGAACAACCGCGGGAAATAGTACTCCACAGCCTTCATCGGGAAGGCGATTTCCACCGGCCCTTTTTCGGTTGTGGCCTCCAGTAATCCGGATGCAAGGGTTGCCCCCAGTAGCCGCCTGGCCGTTCGCTCCGAATCGGCCCCCGTTATTCGCTGCGCATCGCCTCTGCGGAAGCTTCCCTTAAATAACGCCTCGAGCACCAGATGTTCGGCCTGTCGAGGAAGGTTTGAAAGGTCTGACTCCCTGCGAATATACGCGCGCACTCGCGTCTCCAATCCTTCCAGCTCCAGCAACTCGCGCATAAATGCGATCTGGTCCGCGGCCCGATTAAGAAAAAACAGACTAAAGGCGTAAAGCCCGGCGTGGGTCAACCCGCCACGGCCGTCCAAGTCGCCCTGCCGCGCACGGTCTGCTCCGGCCAATGCCGCTTTGTACTCCTGGCTCGTGCGCGCAAATCCCCGGCTGATCGTCCACAAGCCATGCCCGTCGATGCGCGCACGCGACAAATAGGCGTGCGTAAAGAGCCGCGCAACTCGTCCATTTCCGTCCAGGAAGGGATGGATCCACAGCAAGCGGTGATGCGATGCCGCCGCCGCAACGACGGCCTCAACCTCACTCTTGCCTTGGGGCGAATAGAACTCTTCAAACTTTGCCAGAAACAAAGACAGCTCGCCATGATGCGGAGGCATGTGCTGCCCGACTTCGACGTCGAGGTTCCGGAATTCTCCGGGCGTAATCCTTATTTTGGCGCCCTTGTGGTCCTCGACAAAATGAAACTCCTCGGGCATGCGTTTGTAAAACTCGGCATGCAGCCACCCCAAGAAATCGCGGCTCGCGATTTCCAGGCGAGGCTCCTGCATGAGCCGGACGTGCATCATGCGCTGGACGACGACGTGTGCGACGCTCTCGGTCTGAAGCGCGCGTTGCGCCGCATCCTTGGAAAAATCCCGTTTCAGCGCCCGTTCAATGTCTCTCGGGCGCGTATGGTGCCCTTCGATGAGATTGGAGTAGTAGCTGTTCATGTTCTCCAAAAGCGGGAGCAGTTTTCCCCGGGCTCGCGGATGCAATGCGCCGCCGAGCGCTGCCGATTCGCGTATGACACTCACCGCCTTGTTCTCCAAGGCGTGATCGATGCTGGGCATAGGCGGGGTCATCCCCATGGGGGAGATTGACATCTCAGGTCCCTATGATTGGCCGATCATATGGCCGATAGTATTGAAACGATCTATTACGCATCTGCTTAAAAACAAAATGATTATATAGACATTGGTCGTCAAGTGAATTGATTTCACATATAAAATGGCCGATAATTTGGCCGAAGATGCATGGAGTGCGAAACAGCCTATAAACTCATACGGATTAGGGCTTTGATGTATCTTTCTTGGGATAGACCTGGGTTCCGTCAGCGTCGACGACCTTTATGATCGCGTGCGAAACAGGACCATTGGAGCGTGAGAGTGTAAAGGTGTAGGCACGACCCGGCTCCAAATTGACCTTTTGCCCGTCGAGCGTGCTGCCTACTTCGATTTGGAAGGTCTTGTCGCCTGCCTTAAGAAGAAGCAGGAAGTGTTCCACGCCCACCATTCCGTCGCATCCCAGGACGTGCGGTCGAGCCGGCCATGCGTCCGCCTTGGCCTGGAGTACCACGGACAAATCCTTGTTGGTCTTCACTAGGGTAGCGGGCACAAAGGGCTCTTCTTTTTCCAGCTTCGCTTCAGGCACAGCCGGAAATACCTGCTTGCCCGTGGCGTCGACGACCTTCAGCACCTGGCAGGACCGCTCATTTGGCTTTTGAGGCAGGAGGGTAAAGGTGTATGCGACGTTCGGAGCCAGCGGGATCACGCAGCCTTGCCTCGTGCTTCCGAGGATAACCAGGTAGCGTTGTTCGCCGGCCTTGAGGGTCAAAACCGAATACTCATTGGGTCTTTGCTCCCCGGTCTCGCGGTTCTCCAGAATCTCACAGCCAAATTCGCGGCGATCAGTTTCCCATCGTTCCGCCTTCGCCTTCAGCACAACCGCGCCGTCCGCTTCGGTCTTCACCAGCGTCGCGGGCACGAACGGCACTTCCTTGGCCGGTTTTTGCTCGGGCGGCGGCGTCTTGGTTTCTTCGGCGGACACGCAGGCGGACGTCAGGGCGGACAGTAACACGAAGAGGTAGGTACGCATGCGAAGGCCTCCGGTAGCATCAACCTACCGGTAGCCTACCTGGTTACACCTTATTTCCCGTCCGCTTCCCCGTCGGTGCTCTTGGCGTTGGCGGGGGCGGCCTGCTGTTGCGGGCCGGCGCCCTGCTTGCGCGGTTGCTGCGGCGGGCGCTTGTCCTTCTCGGATTCCTCGGTCTTGCGTTCGTTCTCGGGGTACTTGCGCTTGTTCTTCAGGTATTCCACGCGGCTGCTCACCAGCGCCACGCGCGAGTTCTTGGGGAACTTGCGCAGGAACTCTTCGTAGGCCTTGATCGCCAGCCCGTAGCGTTCGCTCTGCTCGTAGCTCTCGGCCATATGGTAATAGGCGTTCGCCAGCATCGGCCCGGGGACCTTGTGGTCGATCACGTCCTGGTAGGCCTTGCGCGCTTCCTCGTGCTTGCCCAGCTTCTTCTGCAGGATAAAGGCGGTCGTGTAGCGCGCGTCCTCGGCGTGCTTGTCGGCGCCGAACTTCGCGATCAGGCCCTGGTACAGCTTCACGGCCTCTTCGTACTCGCCCTTGCGGTACTTTTCCTCGGCCTGCTCGAAGAGCTTGTCGGGGGTCTCGGCCGCGCCGAGCCGGCCCGCGCAGGCGAGCGCGAGGCCCAGGGCCAGGACCAGGCGGGCGCTAGTTCGCGTTGGCATCCTGGCCTCCTTCCAGATCGGCGATCTTCTCGGCTTCGCCCAGCGCCGCGACGAGGCGGTCGAGGGGGCGCGTGACGGTCTCGCCGGCCTGGTCGCCGAGCTTCTTCTTCACGTCCTGCAGGCGCTGCGAGATCTGGGCGCGGCGGATGCCGGCCAGGACTTCGCGCGCGTAATTCGGATCGACGCCCTTCAGGGCCAGCAGGCGTTCGACGTACAGTTCGGCGTCCTGCGCGGTGGACTTGGCGGAAGGATCGGGGTGTTCTTCCAGCGCGCCTTCCAGCACGGCCACTTCTTCCAGGAGCAACTGCGCGCGGACTTCGTCCTGCAGCCTGGCCAGGCGTTCGCGCGCGGCCTGGTTGTTCAGTTCGGCCGGGGGCGCGGACGGTTCGTCGTCCTTCGCGACGGGCAGTTCGCGAGGTTCGGGGCGCGCCAGGTAGACGGCCAGGCCGAGCAGCACCGCGGCGGCGGCGCCGACGGCGAGGCGGAACGGGGTCCAGAAGGGCGCGGGCTGCGCGGCCGCACGGGGCGCGCGGGCGCGCTTGTCGAGCTTCGCGTTCAGGCCCGCTTTGACGCGCGCCCAGGCCTGCGCGTCGGGCGGCTGGGAGAGCGCCTGGCGGAGCGCGGCGCTGCCGGGTTCCACCAGGCTGGCGTACTCGGAACATTCGGCGCAGGAAGCCAGGTGCGCGCGGGCCGGTTCGGGCAGGCGCGCGGCGTCTTCGCTGTCTTCCAGGGCCAGGCGGAGGTCTTCGCAATTCATGAGCGTTTCTTCCTTCGTTCCGGCAGGCACGTCTTCAGCAGTTCCTGCAAGGACTGCCGCGCCCGGTACAGCCGCCAGCGCACGGTGGCTTCCTCGGCTCCGACCAGCGTGGCGATCTGCGCGTGGCTCATGCCTTCGCCGAAGCGCAACTGCACGACCGCCCGCTGTTCGTCCGGAAGCGCCGCGATGCCCTGGCGCACCGTCTCCACCCAGTCGGACTCCGCGCGAACTTCCGGCGCGGCGATCCGTTCGATCTGTTCCTCGTCGCCCAGCGTCACGGGCTTGCGCTTCCTCTTGGCGTGCACCCAGGCGTGGTAGCCGATGGTCAGGATCCACGCCCTGAAATCGGTGCCATCCTTGAACGTATGCAGCCCACGGTACGCCTGCAGCAGCGCTTCCTGCGCCAGGTCCTCGGCATCGGCCGAATACCGGGTGAGCGACTGGAGGTAACGCAGCACGGCCGGACCGTGCAGATCCACGAGTTTGTCGAAGGCTTCGCGGTCGCCCGCTTTGGCTCGTGTTACCCAGTCGTTCTCTTCGTCCACCCGGCACCCTGCCAAGGTCGCGGCATTGGGGAAAAGGAGGAGCCCTATGCAAACGTTTGAAAAATCGCGTAACCCGGGGCTCGTTCTCGGGAAACGAACAAGTGCAGCACCGTTTCGGTGGCTCTATTCTACCGAAGCGCGCAAACAATAGCATCGTCAGACTCCTTCGGATTTTTGAACAAACCAAAGGCAGGAGGTGCCCCATGCGTTCGTTCCTATGCTTTTTCCTGGTCCTGGCGTTCGTTTGGAATCACGCCCACCCGGCCCGTGCCGCGGAAACCTCGTATACCGATTTGCTTTGCACCAAGGCCGACACGGCTCCCGAAAAAGTCCTGGGCGTGCTCGTGCTTCCCAAATCGGATACGGACAAAAACCCCTCCAAGATTCCGCCGGTGCTGCTCGTGGCCGACGGCGCGGTCGGCGGCGCGCTCGCGGACTTGCTCGACAAGCAGGCCACCATCACGGTGACCGGCCACGCCGAAGGCGAGTACTTCCGCGTCACGAGCGTGAAGACGGTCTCGTACGCGAAGGACGAAGAGAAGCATGCCGGCGAGAAGAAGGAAGGGGGCAAGGACGAGGGGAAGGACGAAGCGAAGACCGGCGCCGACGACGAGAAGGGCAAGAAGAAGCGCGGGAAGGACAATCCCAAGGACCCGCCCAAGAAAAAGAAGGACGGAAAAGAAGGGAACGGCGGCGGCGAAAAGAATGGGGGCAAGAAAGGCGACGAGCCGAACCCCGGCTCGGTGATCGTGATCCCGCAGTAGGTATTATAAAAATACCGCCCCTTGATTCATGCCCGGGTGTCCATCGAAGCAGTCGAGGTGTGCATCAGCGGTGTGCGGGGCGGTATGCCGGTACCTCTCTCTCAGGTGCACCGACAGGGGTATTAAAGCATCCTCCCAGGCCCCGCGCTATTGTCGGTAATACCTAACTTTGCTTGAACTTATACGGAGCGCGGCCCTAGGTAGTTTTACGGCTGTTGCAAACGTTTCAACCTAGGCCTTCTTGAGCGCGCCTTCCAGGGCCCGGCAGATCACGCCCAGAATCTTGAGCCGCGCGTAGTACTTGTCGTTGGCCTCGATCAAATGCCACGGCGCGTACTCGGTGCTGGTGCGTTCGACCATGTCGTTCACGGCCAGCTCGTAGTCATCCCACTTGGCGCGGTTGCGGTAATCTTCCTGCGTGATCTTGTACTGCTTGTACGAGGTCTTCTCGCGTTCCTTGAAGCGCCGCAACTGTTCGTCCTTGCTGATGTGGAGCCAGAACTTCACCACCACCGTGCCGTGCCCGGTCAGCTGCTCCTCGAAGTTGTTGATCTCCTTGTACGCGCGCATCCATTCGTGCTCGGCGGCAAAGCCTTCGACGCGTTCGACCATCACGCGCCCGTACCAGCTCCGGTCGTAGATCGTGATGCGCCCCGCGCGCGGGATGTGCCGCCAGAAGCGCCACAGATAATGGTGCGACTTCTCCTCGTCCGTCGGCGCGGCGATGGGGATGACGCGGTAGGCGCGGGCGTCCAGCGCCGAGGTGATGCGGCGGATGGCTCCGCCCTTGCCGCCGGCGTCCCAGCCTTCGAAGACGAGCACGGTCGAGACCGCCTTCTGCGAGGCCTTGCGCGCGAGGGCGTTCAGGCGGCCCTGGAGTTCCTCGAGTTCCTTCTCGTACTTCTTCTTCTCGACGGAGCGCGCGAGGTCCAGCGTGTTCAGGATCGTGGGCTGGCGCTGGCGTTCCGGCGCGGGGGCGGGCTTTTCGGCCGGCGCAGGACGGGTCGCGCCCTTGGCGTGCTCCTTCAGGCGGCGCGTCAGCTGGTCGAGGATGTGCTGCCCGACCGTGAGGTAGCGGTAGCGCGGGTCCGCGCCTTCGACGATCGTCCAGGGGGCCTCGCCCGTGCTGGTGCTGCGCAGGGCGCGCGTGCTGACCTTATAGAAGGTGTCGTAGAGCTTGAAGTGCTTCCAGTCCTGAGGCGTGACGCGCCAGCGCTGCTTGGGGTCCTTCTCGAGGCTCTTCAGGCGCTTCTTCTGGACCTTCTTGCCCAGGTGAAACCAGAACTTGAGAATCAGCGCGCCGTCCGCGGCGAGTTCTTTTTCAAAGGTGTTGATGCGGGCGAGCGCGTCCTCGAGCGCGACCTTTTTGATCTCGCCGTAGGCCCGCTGGACGATCGGGCGCGTGTACCACGAGCCGAAAAGAATCCCGATCTTGCCCTTGGGCGGCAGCGCGCGCCAGAAGCGCCAGAAGTCCGGGCGTTCGCGTTCTTCGTCGCTCAGCGGCCCGAAGGCGGTGGCCTCCAGGTAACGCGGGTCCATCCACTCGTGGAGGATGTTGACGGTCTCGCCCTTGCCGGCGCCGTCCACGCCCATGATGAGCACGATGACGGGGAACGGCTTCTTCTGGAAGAGTTCGTTCTGCACGCGCAGGAGGTCCATGCGCAGCTTGGGAACCAGGCGCTCGTAGTCGTGCTTCTCGATCTTGCGGCCCAGCTCGGCGGTCTCGAACATGCGTGGCTCCCCCCGATTAACAGACATCCATGTCCTTATTTTCCCGCGCGCGGCTCGCGTATCAAGTCTTGAACGGGTGGCGCTCGGGCGCTTCGTCATGCGGCACCGCGTTCTGCAGGGCCTGGACGAGGAACCGCAGCAGCGGGTGGCGGTGCCGCGCGAAGACGCGCAGCGCCCTTGGCCGCGCGCCCAGCCGCGCTTTGGGTTCCAGCGCGGTGCGGCCGAAGGAGACGCGCGCGCAGCCCAGGGCCAGCGCGTCAGCCACGACGGCAAAGAGCAGGCGCAGATACAGCGGCCCGTCGGCCATCGCGCCGTAGTCCAGGCCCAGGTAGTACCCCACGGCCGTCTCGCCGTCGGCCACGGTGGTCACGAAGGCGTGCACCGTCCCGTTGCGCGTGATGGCCGTCGTGCGGAAGCGTGCGCCCAGGGCGTTCGCGACCCCGGGCAGGAAGCCGGGTGTCAGCACCGCGTAGCGCGAGTTCGCGCGCGCCTGGACCTGCGCGTAGAGCGCGTGCAGCCGTTCGGCATGGGGCGACAGGTCGCTCAGCCGTTCGACCTTGAAGCCGCCCTGGCTCACGCGGCGGAAGATATCCTTGGCCGCCTTGCGGTACTTGTGGTTCAGGCTCGCGAGGTAGTCCTCGAACGTGCGCCACTTCGGCGGGAGGTCCAGCACCATGTCGGGATCGCTGTCCACGGGCGCGTAGCTGAACTTCCCGAGCGCGCGCGCGGCGGCGGCGTCGTCTTCGGGCACGTCTTTGACGAAGAGGAAATCGGTGCGCCCGGCCAGCTTCTCGGCCCGGTGGATGCGGTAAAGCGCCTCGGTGACGGCGGGCCAGAGTTCCGCGGGGTCTTCGCCCTGCGCGAAGAGCGCTCCCGGCGCGCCCCACGCCAGGATGTCGCCGCAGACCAGGAAGCGGAACTCGAGTTTTTCCAGCGCGCGGCCCTTGGCGCGCGTGTACGCCCGCGAGAGGGCCTTGCCCACGCGCGATTCCGCGCCGGGTTCCGAAAAGATCAGCGTGCGCCCGGGAATCTGGACATACTGCGCGACCATCGCGGCTACGGGCGCGCGCCCGCGGCTGATCAGCGCGTAGCGCGGCTTCACGTTGGCCGGGCCGGCGTCTTCGAGCACGCGCAGGTACGGCCGGGCGTGGAAGAACGAGCCCCGCGCGGCGAGGCCGTCCCAGGCGGCGCCGTCGAGCAGGTCCACGCGGTCGGCGAGCGCGAACTGGTAACCCGTGGTGGTGTGGCGTTCCTGGTGGAGTTTCCGGCGGGCGGAGATGCGCGTAGCGAGCTTCTCGAGCAGCTTGGCCATCGGCGGTCCCTCCGTGGATACCTCGCGCAGCCTAGAACAGTCCGCGCCAGTTGTCGAACGCCCGAGGCCGCCTTGGTTTGTTTTTGCGCGGCACTTGAGTACCTTGGTCCGGTTCGAGAGGTTCCCGATTGAGGACGAGGCAGACATGGCCAAGACTTCCGCACCGAGCGGCTTCCGCGATTTCCTTCCCGATGCCTTCCGCAAGCGCGCCGAGTTGATCCGGCGCATCCGCGAGGTCTACGAGTCCTTCGGCTTCGAGGGCATGGACACGCCCGCGATGGAGAACCTGCACGTCTTTCTCGGCAAGGGCGGCGGCGAGAACGAGAAGCTGATGTTCCTTACTCTAAAACGTGGTGAGGATCTGTCTGGAACATTTAGAGCACTAATGCAGACTGCTCAAGAAGCCAATCAAAGGGGCGAACACACCCAAATTTATTTGAAGACACTAGGAGACATGGGCCTGCGCTTCGACCTCACCGTGCCTCTCGCCCGTTTTTACAACACGCACCGCGCCATGCTGCCCGCGGTCTTCAAACGCTACCAGATCGGGCCGGTGTGGCGGGCCGAACGCGCGCAGCACGGGCGCTTCCGCGAATTCATCCAGTGCGACGTGGACGTGCTGGGCTCTTCGAGCATGCAGGTGGAGGCCGAGGTCGTCCTGGCCACGAGCACCGCGCTGGCACGCCTGGGCTTTTCGGGGCTGACCGTGCGGCTGAACTCGCGCCCGCTGCTGAACCTGCTCGTGCGCAGCTTCGGCTTTGCCGAGGAACACGTCGCGGCCGCCTTCGTCGGACTGGACAAGCTCGACAAGGCCGCGCCCGAAGAGGTGAAGAAGGAGCTGCTCGAAAAGGGCGCGCCCGAAGCCGCCATCGACGCGATGCTTGGCTTCTGCGCCGCCGCCAAGAGCATGGCCGCCGGCGATCTGCTCGACGAAGTGAGCCGCCGCACGGCCGAACACGGCGCGCGCCACACCGCGCAGCTTCGCGAAGTCCTGGCGCTTACGCCGCCGCTGCCGAGCGGGAAGCTGGTCTTCGATCCGTTCCTTGCGCGCGGGATGGACTACTACACCGGGCCGATCTTCGAAGTCGCCGCCGAGGGCGTGCCGTTCAGCCTCGCCGGGGGCGGGCGCTTCGACGGTCTGGTGGACAAGATTTCGGGCAAGGACCCCGCGCCGCTGCCCGACGGGCGCCCCGGCGGCGTGCCGGCGTGCGGCTTCTCGATCGGCTTTGAGCGCGTCTTCACGCTGATGGAAGAGCGCGGGATGTTCGGCGCGGCCTCGCGCGCGGCCGACGTGCTGATCGCGGTGCCTTCGGGCGAGGCCGCCCGGGAGGCCTTGCAGCTTGGCGCGGAACTGCGCGAGAACGGACTGCGCGTGGACGTTTACCCCGCGGCGGGCAAGCCGGTGCCGCAGTTCGAACTCGCGCAGAAAAAGGGCATCCCCTACGCCATCGTCGCCGACCCCGCCAAGGCGGAAGCCGGCGTCTTTGAAGTGCGCGACCTGGCCACGCGCCAGAACGATTCGGTAAAGCGCGCGGACCTGCCCGCGTGGCTGAAGGGCAAGCTGGGCCTGTGACCGGAACGCGGAGCGCCTTTATGCCGAATCCTCGTCGAACCGCCGCGGCCGCGCTGGCCCTCGCGCTGCTCTGCGGCGCCTACGCGGAAGAGCCCGCGCCGGCTCCGGCGGCCGAGGAAAAGGACGCGGCGGCCTTCGGCAAACGCATGGAGGCCGATCTGCTGGCCGGGCGCTTCGCCGAATTCGACGCCGCCTTCGACCTCGAAGCGATGGCCGGCAAGGTGATGGACGCCTACGCCGCGCCCGCCGATTACCGCGACGGCTTCATGAAAGGTTTCAAGAGCCGCCTCGGCATGGGCAAGCAGATCGCCTCGCAGCTCGGCGCGGCCAGCGGCTACAAATTTCTGAGCGTGCGCAAGGAAGGCGGCGACTGGCGCGCCGTCTTCCGCCTCGTCGTGGCCACCGGGGGCTTGAACTACCAGGAGTACATCCTGAAACCGGGCGCCGGCGGCAAGCTGCGCATCCACGACCTCTTCGTCTACTCCACGGGCGAACTCTTCAGCGAGACGCTCGCGCGCATCGCGCTGCCCGGCCTGCTGGACGCGCGCAAGCGCGAGAAGCCCCTCAGCGCCGCCGACCAGAAGACGCTGGAAGGCCTGAAAGCATTGCAGGCCTGGACCGAGGCCCTGCACGCCCATCAGGCCGAGGACGCGGAAATCCTGTGGGAGATGCTTCCCGACGACCTGAAGAAGAGCAAGGCGGTGCAGTTGCAGCGCATCGATTCCGTCGAAGGCGAGCCCGAAGGCTTCCGCAAGGCGCTGGACGACTTCGCGCTGCTCTACCCCGGCGATCCCGCCCGCGACCTGCTCTCGCTCGACGCCTACCTCACCCGCAAGGAGTACCTCTCGGCGCTGGACAGCATCGAGCGCCTGGACAAGCGCGTCGGCGGCGACCCGTACCTCAACTTCCTGCGCGCCAACATCTACATCCTGTGGGAAAAGTACGCCGAGGCCAAGGCCGCGGCCGCGAAGGCCATCGATGCCGAGCCCGCGCTGCAGGACGCGTACCTTTCGTGGATCACCGCGACGCTGAAGGCGAAGGATTTTGCCGAGACGGCGAAGGGCCTGGAACGCTTCGAGAAGCAGTTCGGGCGCATCGAGGCCGACCTGACGAAGGAGATCGAGTACGCCCTGTTCCTGGCTTCCGACGCCGGCAAGGCGTGGTGGAAGGCCCACGAGGCCGCCGCCGTGCCCAAGGTTCCGGAAAACGAGCCAAAGGACGCGCCCGCCGAAAAGACGCCCGAAGAAAAGACCGCGCCCGACGCGAAGTAGCTACTTCAGTTCGACGCGGTTGTTGCCTTCGTAGATTTCGGGCAGCGCGGCGTCGGGATCGACGACCACCGACCAGCCTTTCGCGCCGTCGGGCACACCCTTTAATTCGAACGGCAGCGTCTTCGGCGTCAGGTCCAGCGGCGCGGCGAGCTTGCCCAGCTTCACGCGCGCGACTTCCTTGCCTTGGTCATTCACCAGCGCGACGACGACCTCCTCCGCGTCCTTCACGCCGATGTTGTGGACGATGCCCTTGGCCGCGCCGCCTTCCACCTTGGTCTCGAGCGGCGAGAGCGCCAGGTCGGCGCGCGCGTAGAGATCGTCGAGCGCTTTGGTCTGCGTCAGTTCCAGCACGTACACGCCCTTGGAGGGGAGTTCGAGCGGCAGCGCGTCGCCCTTGGCGACCGCGCGCGTCTCCTTTTTCGTGATCTCGTCGGGCGCGTCGTCGTGGTTGACGTCGGGGCCGAACGCGACGGTGTATTCGCCGTGCGCGAGCCGCCAGACGCGCATCGACCCTTGGAGCGGCTTCGCGCCCAGGTTGCAGACGAGGACTTTCAGGTGCGTGGGCTTCGCGTCGAGCACCAGGGCGGCGTAGCCGGTGCCGAGGCCTTCCCAGCTCACCGCGAAATTCTGGTTCAATTTATTGCGTGTCGCGTAGCCGCCCGTGTAGCAGATCGACGGGTTGATGATCGGCGTGAGGAAGACGCGGTCGGTGAAGCATTCCACCGTCGTGTACATGTGCTTGAAGCGCTGCAGTTCCTCGACGTCGGCCTTGAGCGCTTCGATCAGCGGGGCCTTGTCGCCCTTCAGGTACAACGCCGCGACCCAGCCGCGCTTGAAGAGGTCCTCGGGCAGCTTCTCCACGGGCGTATCGAGCATGCCCATCTGCTGCATCTCGGGCGCGTGGATGCGCAACTGGCCGGTGCTCCTGCCCGCCGCGAGCAGGTCGGCGTAGGGCCGGACGTACTTCGCGTCGCCGGAGGCCTCCGCGAGCGCCATGAAGATCGAGCCTTCCATCCCCCACATCCCGGGAAAGGGCTCGTTGCCGTAGGTCTTGACGGTCTCGGTCGCGACCTCGATCGTCTCGGGGAATTTGCCGGGCTCGCCATCCTTATAGTGTTCCAGCCAGCCGTCGGCCCATTCGCGCAGCAGCTTCAGCGCCTGCGGGTGGCGGCTGTACCAGGCGGTGACGAGCGCCGGGTGCCACATCAGGCAGTGCGCGTAGCCGTCGGTGTCGGTCTTGCGTTCCATGCCGGCGTCGGCAAAGCCGATGTCCTGCGAGCGGAAATGGCGGTGGCCCTTCGGCGTCAGCACCGTCACCTTGCCCAGCGTGCGCGTGCCGGCCATGCAGCGTTCGAAATAGACCGGATCGCCGTAGTGCCACCACAGGAGCTGCGACTCGAGGTTCAGGCCTTCCTCGTAGGCGTGCAGCGGGTCCATCGTGTGGCGGTTGAAGCCTTCGGTCATCGTGGTCTTTTCGGCCCATTCGGCCAAACGGGAGGCGAAGTCGAGCGTCATGCCGCCGACGCCGTCGCGTTCGAACATCGGAAAGGGCGCGTAGTTGCCCGCCATGTCGGTGTCGTCGCCGGTCACGCCGCCGAGTTCTCCGTTGGGCGTCATGCGGTGCTCGATCCACCACTTGGGCACTTCGCGCGCCTGCATCCAGGCCTGATGCGCGAGCGCGGCCCACTCCGGCACGCCCTCGATCTTGTCGAACACGACCGGGAACGGCGGCGTGCCCTCGGGCGAACGGCGAAGGATGTTGCGGTAGATCCACTGGTAGTACTGCCGCACGGTCTCGTCCTTGCCGTTCTTGTCGATCATGCGGCACTGGTCGAGTGTCTCGAGAATCTCGCGGATCCACGCGGAGTACGCGTTGTTCTTCTTGTAGAGCGCCTCGATGTCCTCCGGCTTGTAGAAGCCGTTCCACGGCCGCGCCTCGCTCATCGTGGCGTAGAAGCCTTTGAGCAGCAGCAGGCGGTAGGCGAGGGCTTCGGACGCGGCGGCTTCGCGCGTGGTGGTCACCATCGTCATGTTTGCTCGAAGCTCGACGGGGACGTCGAAGCGCACCATGACGTCGATGCGGGATCCCTTGGGTAGAATCTGGTCGGGGAAATCGAGGACGATGGCGCCCATGCCTGGCTTGCTTAATTCATAATCAGCGCCGTGGAGTTCAAGACGCGGATTCAACGGGTCGGTTACGCTGACGAAAAAGGGAATCACCGAGGCCGTACTTTGAACAGCGAATCCCAAGGCAATCTTTGAAATGGCCACTTCCTTTTGAACCTGCTCGGTCACGAGATGAACGTACTGACCCGACGCGCATTTGATGGGCGGATTGCCAGGTCTGTAGCCCAATTGACCGCTGACTTCGAGGTACTCGCCGGCACCTTTAAAGCGGGCCTTTTGCCACTCGTGTGTAAACTGCTTTCGCTCCTGGACTCCACCGTTGAAACTCCAGTTTGAGACTCCTTCATCCTCTTCGGGCCATTTCCCCTGCTCCACCCGAAAGAACGAGCAGTCGCTGATGAACCCGTCGCCGACGTCGAAGAAGCTGACCTTGTCCGTCTCCACGGGCTTCTCGAAGTACGCGCGGCTGTTCTCGCTCTGCCCGGGGAACTGGTGGACGAACGTCCCGCTCTTCGGGTCGTCGTACTGCGCCACGTCGCGGTACAGGCCCGCGCGCACGCCGCCGCGCACGACCACGGCGTTGAAGCCCTGCTTGTCCGCGAAGGTGATGTGCAACCCGTCGTTGTGGCGGTAGTCGTAGCCGACGCCCGCGCCCGCGCCGGGCTGGTTGTACTCCCAGTGCCCGCCGTCCCAGCAGCCGCTCAGCGTCGTGCCGTCCACCGGCCCGCCGATGAACCCGCGCACGGCCCGGCAGTCGGTGACGAGCAGCTTCTTGACCACAAGCGGTTCCGCGCCGGCCTGGACGGGAATCGCGGGGCCTGTCGTCGCGGGCGGATCGACGCGCGTGACGCACAGGTTGCGCACGAACATCTCGCCCGTGCCGCTGCCTTCGTTCACGCCCACGATCAGCAGGCCGTCGCCGCCCGGCCCGGTGGTGAAGCGCGTCTCGTACGGCACGTACGCGTCGCTCTTTTCGGCGCGCAGGTCGAAGGGCTTGCCGGCCTCGTTCTTTTTCTGATCGGCCTGGCGCGCGCGCACGCGCACGGTCATCGGTCCGCCGGCCTTGATCTCGGCGCTCAGCCGGTACGCCGCGTCGGGCCGCAGCTTCAGGTCCTGGCTGATCGTCGCATAGCGGTTCGGCGAGACGATCTTCAGCGCCGGCGCGCCGCCGTCGTTCGCGTTCGAAAATAGCTCCGCGTCCTTGGCCTCGCTGTTCCAGCCCTGCCGGTCTTTCAGCGCGGGATGGCGCACGCAGTTGGTTGTCTCGACGAAGACCGGCGCCAGGCCTTCGGGGCCTCCGTACGGGGCCTGCGCGGGCCAAACGGCGTACTCGGTGCGCTTGCCGGCGTAGTCTTCGCGCCCGAGCTTCAAGTCCAGGCGGTCGCCGGGGCGGAAGGCGTCGAGGCCCACGTCGGCGGCGGGAATCTTGAACTCCGCGCACCAGGCTTTCGCTTCCTTGGCGCTCTTGACCTCCCACGCGGGGTTGCGGTCCACGCGCTGGCCGTTGCGAGTGCGCACGTCTTCCTGCGTGCCGAGCACGTTGGCGACGAACTGGTCCAGGTCGAGCTTGTTCGTGCCCGCGCGCAGCCAGATCTCGGCGCAGTCGTCGGTCCAGACCTGCTGGTTGCGCGTCTTCGCTTCGGCGCGCATCTTCGCGGGCTCGGGTTCCTCGAAGCGCACGAAGACGTACAGGTGCCCGGCGTCGCAGCAGAGCCGCGCTTCGGCGGCCTTGGCGGGCGCGTCGGGGCTCTTGATTTTGGTGAAGTCCTTCAGGACCAGCGCCGTAGCCCAGCAGGCGTCGTCGCTCTTGCCGTCCAGCGCGGGGGGCGCCTCGGCCCTGGGGATCACGCGCGGGGCCGGCTCGGCCGCCCAGCTTCCCGCCATCGCCAGAAAAAGCCCCGCCGCCCAAAAGCCGCCGCGCATAGGTTCGCCTCCCCGCAATCGCTACTCGTTGGAGGCGCGTAGCTTACCGGGTCCTTCGCGCGAATCCCGCGCAATCCCCCGCGCCCGGTTGGAACTTTCGGGGAGCCGGGATTATCCTGGCGGCGTCAGACATGTAGGGGTTCGCGAGGGAAACCGACATGTCGATCC
>JAHCJK010000068.1 GCA_026184295.1 Planctomycetota bacterium | reverse complement strand
TCCACCAGGGCCTCGCGAACCTTCGGGTCGAACTCGTAGTCCGGGGCCAGGCGCAGCTTCTTGCGCTGCCCTTCGCCGAGGGGCAGGAAGTCGAGGTCGCGCTTGGTCATGGGGGCGAGCTTGTCGGCGGTCTCCTTGTCGAGGTGCAGGATGCGCATCGACTTCACGCGCCCGACCTCGACGCCGTTGTAGAGCACCGCCGCGTCGGGCTTGAGCGAGGCCACCGAACTGAAGACCGCGCGGACTTCCTGGCGGACGCGCCAGAGCCGCGGGATTTTGCCGTAGAGCAGCAGCATGCCGACGAAGAGCGCCAGGCAGAAGGCCAGAAAGACCCCCGCCTTGACCTCCACGTTGGAAAATTCGCGCCGCGCCATCGTGCCGCCCCGTGCCTGCCTGCCGTCCTATTTCTTCTTCACCTCGGGCACTACGCTCTGCCCCAGAAACGCGTCCATCTCCTGCACCACTTGGCTGACCCGCGCCAGCCGGGCCCGGTCGGAAGGGTCCGAGGAACCGATGCTGGCCTGGATGGCGACGAGTTCGTTGCGCAGTTCGCGGTAGTGCCGCGCGAGCAGCGCCTTGCGCCAGGCCAGGTCCAGGCCCATGCCTTCGTTCGGGTCCATGGGCGCGGTCATCGCCCAGGGGTAGTTGGCCAGGTACCAGGTCTTTTCTTCCAGCGCGTCGGCGGTGCCGCGCAACCCCTGGAAGGTGGTGCGCGCGCTGGCGAAGCTTTCGCGCATGTACCGGTCGGACTCGGTCATCCAGTTCTCGACCATGGTCACGCGCCCATTAATGCTCACGGTCCACTCGCGCGCCTCGCGAATCTTCAGCGGCAGCTTTTCCTTGTATTCCTTGACGAGGGGCGCGACCTCGGCGATCTGGTCCTTCACCTGCTGCTTGGTCTCGGCGATGCGCCCGTGGGCCTCGTCGGACATCGTCTTGAGCTGCCCGCGCATGTCGTTGAGCGACTTCTCGGCGTTCTCCAGCGCCTTCACCAGGTCGGGGCGCATGGTCACGATGGCCTTCTCGATCGACTTGATGCGTTCGCCGCCGTCGTTCAGGCGCCGGTCCAGGTTGTCCCAGATCGACGGCAGGCTCTTGTCGAGCCCCTGGGAAAGGTCGTCGATGCGCCCGGTAAAGGTCTCGAAGTTGGCGATCTTCTGGGCCATCGGCGAGGCGTCCCCGCCGCCGACCATCTCGCTCATGCTGCCCACGATGTCCTTCACCTGCGAAAGGCTCTTGGCCAGGTCGGAGTACATGTCGCCGGACGCGCCGATCAGCACCCGCGGGCTCTCCGGCGGCACGGGCTCGCCGGTGCCGGAGACGATCTCGACGACGGCTTCCCCCATCAGGCTGGTGGAGATGCGGATCTCGTCGTCCTCGCGGTAACGCTTCGCGTCGCCTTCGTGCAGGACCTCGAGTTCCAGGGCGACCATGGTGCGCCCGAGCAGGCGCTTGCGCATCTCTTCGTCCAGCCGTTCGGCGCTGACGCCGCGCAGGTCCTCGCGCTCTTCCTCGGTCAGCGGCAAGCGCTCCAGGTCGTGTTCGCCCAGGCGCGGCAGGTTGGCCAGAAGGCTCTCTTCGATCTGGATGATGCGCAGCCCGCGGATGCGGCCGACTTCGAGGCCGTTGTAGTGCACGCGGCTGTCGGGGCGCAGGTTGGCGACTTCGGTAAAGACGCAGCGCAGGGTGCGCTGGCCGCGCCAGGAGCGCGTCACCTTGCCGTAGATGAAGAGCATGGCGACGAAGAGGCCCAGGCAGAAGGTGAGGAAGATGCCTGCCTTGACTTCCGCGTTGCTGAACCGGCTGTTCGCCACCGTCCGCTCCCGTCCACCGCGTCCTGCTCGTTCAGGCGCCCCGGGCTCAGTGCCCCGAGCCCTTGTCCAGCGCGCTCTTCGGATAAATGGCCGTCTTGGCCTCGATCGGACCCTGGATGAACCGGCGCACGAACGGATCGGGGTGGCCCTTGATCTCGTGCGGCATTCCTTCGGCCACCACGCGCCCTTCGTTCAGCACCACCATGCGGTCGGCGACGCGGAAGGCGCTCTTCAGGTCGTGCGTGACGACGATGGAGGTGACGTTCATCGTGCGGGCCAGGTCCATGATCAGGCCGTCGATGATGCCGGTCATGATCGGGTCCAGGCCGGAGGTCGGTTCGTCGTAAAAGAGGAGTTCGGGGTCGAGCGCGATGGCGCGCGCGAGGCCGGCGCGCTTGGCCATGCCGCCGGAAATCTGCGACGGGAGCAGGTCCTCGGCCTCGCGCAGGCCGACGAGTTCCAGTTTCACCTTGACCATCAGGTCGATCATGTCCTGGCTGAGGTCGGTGTGTTCCTTGAGCGGCAGGGCGACGTTTTCGCCCACGGTCATGGAGCTGAAGAGCGCGCCGGACTGGAAGAGCGTCCCGAAGCGCTTGCGCACGCTGTCCATCTCGGGCTGGTTGAGCGCCCAGATGTCCTGCCCGAAGAGGCGGATGTTGCCTTCGTCGGGGCGGTGCGCGCCCAGCAGGCAGCGCAGCAGCGTCGATTTGCCGCAGCCCGAGGCGCCCATGATCACCACCGTTTCGCCGCGGCGGATGGTCAGGTTGATGCCGTTCAGCACCGTCTTGTCGCCGAAGCGCTTGATCAGGTTCTCGGTCTGCACCACCACCTGCGTGCTGGTGGGCGGCAGGTAGGCCGTGTGCGCCGGGTCCGCCTGCGGAGGCAGGGCCTGCGCGCCGGAACGCGAGGAGAAGAAGCCGGCTACGTTGTGCGGGTCGTCGCTCATGGGCCGGCCAGCGTCCAGTTGAAGAGGATCGCGAAACAGAGGTTGGCGAAGATGATCAGGCAGATCGAGATCACCACCGCGGCGGTGGTGGCGCGGCCCACGCCCAGCGCGCCGCCTTCGGCCCGGAACCCCTGCCGGCAGGCGACCAGCGTCACGATCATGCCGAAGGCAAAGGCCTTGATCAGCCCCTTGGGTATGTCGGCCCATTTGACCGCGTCGTTGTTGCCTTCGATGTACGTCGGGCTGCCGATGTCCAGCAGCAGCGTCCCGACGATCCAGCCGCCGAACATGCCCATCACCATCGCGATCAGCGTCAGGCACATCATCATCATGCACACGCCGATCATGCGCGGCAGCACCAGCAGGCGCACGGGCGAAAGCGCCCCGACCTGCAGGGCCAGGATTTCCTCGTTCACCGTCATCGTCGCGATCTCGGCCGCGATCGCCGCGCCGGCGAAGCCCGACATCACGATCGCCGTCATCAGCGGGGCCAGTTCGCGCGTGATCGAGACCGCCACGACGCGGGAGGTCCAGTTGATCACGCCCAGCGTCCGCAGCATCTCGCTCATCGAGACCGCCACGATCATCCCGACGAAGAGGTTCACCAGCGTGACGATGGGAATCGCGCGAATCCCGAAGCGGATCATCTGCACCGCGACGGAATCCGCGCGCATGCGGAAGACCTGGCCGCCCGTGCGCTTCGCGAGCAGGCCCATCTCGCCGACTTCTTCGACCAAGACCAGGGCCAGGCGGCCCAGGGAACCAAGCAATTGTGAGACAAACACCATCTAGGCCGGACTCCGTAGCAGTTCGGATGAAAGAGGCTTACAAAGCCCTAGATTTCTACGCGCACCTTCCAACGGAATCAAGGCTTAGAACGCGCCAGCGCAAAGAGTTGCACCATCTTCTTCGTGCGCAAAGCGCGTCCGGCGTGCCGGAGGCCCATATCGTTGGTTTTTCGTACGCAGAAACATGGACGTAGGAAAGGCTTCCGTGCCTCATCCGGAAATGCGAAAAGCGCGGCCCCAGGCCGCGCTTTTCATGCAACTCACGTCTATTTAAGAAGTTCTATCCCCGGGACGGCTCGGCCATGCCCGCCCGCGCCTTGGCGCTCAGTTCCGGCAGCCCCTTCTCGTGCTCCAGGACCTGCGCCAGGTGCCGCATGCGCTGCGGGGAAGCCGTCCGCTTCATCACGTCCGAATACGACGAATCGAGCCAGAAACGGCTGTGCCCGGCGATGTACTGTTCCAGGTCCTGAATCTCTTCCGGCGTCGAAGCGTGCTTGCCGCAGTTCATCGTGAACATGCGCCGCCGCTTCCCGCCGCCCACCGACGCGTGCATCAGGTTGTGGTTGAAGATCACCAGGTCGCCCGGCGTGATGTCCAGCGCGACGAACGGAACCTCGCGCTGTTCGATCCCCCAGTGTTCGCGGCAGTTCCCCGCCGTGCGCACGCGCGAAGGCTCGAACGCATCCAGCCGGTGCGTGCAGGGGATCACGCGCAGCGCGCCGGTCTCCGCGTTCAGTTCGTCCAGGTAGAAGGCCGCCTTCAGGTACAGGCCGCGGCGGTGGCAGCCGTCGGGATGCCAGCCGGTGTCACCGGTGTAGAAGTTCCCGTCGCCCGCGAGGTAGTTAAAGTCGTCGCCGAGCAGATCGCAGAGCACCGCGTGGAGGCCGGGATGATCGAGCAGCGTGCAGAGCTTCTCGCGCTGGTCGATAAAGGGCACGATGCAGGAACGCTGCGTGCCGACGTGCATGGTCTTGCGGTCGCGGAAGACCGCCTCGAATTCCTCCGTGATCCAGCCGATCTCGTTCTTCAGGAACCCCGGCAGCTTCAAGAACCCGAAGTCCTCGAAGAACCGCTTCTGCCCCTCCGTCAGTCCGTTCATGGCCACGCGCTCCAAGTGTAGGCGACAAGGCTCCCCGCGCAGCGGCCACGCCGCTCCGCTTCGCACCCTCGGATGCGAATGCCTGGGGAGTGCCGGCATGTCGGAGACGACCGCTTCGCGGACGCCCTTCCCTTCCCCGCCGGCTGCCCGTACACTACTTTGCACGAGGGCTATCCGCCATAGCGCGGATGCTTCTTGGCATGTCGAAATCGACTGCATCGCCCACGGACACCGGGAGCCCCCCATGCCGTCCCAGACCTCCGCGATCCTGCGCATGGCCGAGGAGACGCTCGCGTTCGATTTCCTGGCCGGCGAGGTGACGCGCGTGACCTACCCGCACGTCGCCGGCTGGCGCCAGCTCCCGGAACTCGTCACCGCCGAGACGACGTACACGTCCCATCTGCGCGTCGAAGGCCGCAGGGACGGCATGATCCGCCACGGCGAGGCCCTGTGCGTCTGCTCGAACGTGCGCCACCAGATCGAGGTCGTGCCCGGGACCGACGGCGTCAGCCGCTGGTCGCACGTGAAGTTCACCCTGCTGGGCTCGGTCGATTGCTTCGCGCTGCTGGAGCCGCCGTTCGTCATCCCCAGGCCGCTCTCGAAGAAGATCGGCGACGTGAACGAGGAACTCGCGGACCTGCACGCGTCGGGCCTCGCCTCGCTCACGGACGCGATTCGCCGCAAGGCCCTCGGCTTTCGGCTGCTGGAACTCGTGGCGAGCTGTTCGCGCCCGCGGCCCGGGGGCGCGGCCTTTCTGGAGGGCGCGCAGCGCCTCGCCCCGGTGCTCACCCACATCGACGCGCACCTGGCCGGCGATCTCGGCCGCGAGGCCCTCGCCGAACTCGTCCACCTCTCGCCCACGCGCTTCTACGCCGTCTTCGTCGAGACCCTGGGGCTCGCCCCGCGCGACTACGTGCAGCAGAAGCGCTTGGAGCGCGCCCAGCAGCTTCTGATCCGTTCCGACCTGTCCGTGAAGGAGATCGCCGCGCAGGTCGGCCACCCGGACCCGTTCCACTTCAGCCGCCTCTTCAAACAGGTCTGCGGCGCGAGCCCGCAGCACTACCGGGCGCAGTTGCGGCGTAGCTTGATTTAGTTTCTTTTCACCACGGAGACACGGAGGCACGGAGAACTGCCTACTACCTCAAATATTTCTAACCGCAGAGAACGCGGAGACCGCAGAGAACGGACGAAGGGCTGGAGTAAGAATTCCAAGCCAAATCGCACGCGCGCTCTGTTGAAAAGCGCTAGCCGTGCGCGTCGTTGTCCGCACTTCAGTGCGGACGAGACATGCTGTTGATCCGTTGCTTGCCACCAGCTTTTAGCTGGTGGACGGAAGCCCCACACACATCCCTCAGCAGGCTTCAGCCTGCTTCCCCACGACCCAAGGCTTAAGCCACACATCGGAAGCCGGCTAAAGCCGGCTGGGCAGGTAGTAAAAGGCTTCACTCCACCAGCTAAAGCTGGTGGCAAGCAACGGATCAACAAACGATTCGGTCTCACTGAAGTGAGCCCGACAGGTTCTTAGAATTGACCGGAGTTATTCAACAAAGCAAAAATTATCAGGAGGAAGTTCTCTGCATGCTCCGCGATCTCCGCGGTGAATAAATACCATTGTAAGAAGTTCTCTGCGTGCTCCGCGCTCTCTGCGGCGAATAAATACCGTTGTAGAAAGTTCTCTGCGTGCTCAGCGATCTCTGCGGCGAATAAATTCCGTTGTAGGAAGTTCTCTGCGTGCTCCGCGTTCTCTGCGGTGAATAAATACCGTTGTAAGAAGTTCTCTGCGTACTCTGCGCTCTCTGCGGTGAAATTATAATAGGTAGTAAGCAGTTCTCCGTGCCTCCGTGTCTCCGTGGTGAAAAGCAGTTACTTGAACTGCGCATCCTTCCACTCCGCGAACTGGCCCTTGAGCTGGTTGCGCTGGTACTTGCCGGTGCTGGTGACGGGGAAGGTCTCGCCGAAGACCACGACCTTGGGCGCGGCGTGCGCGGCCAGGTTCTTGCGGCAGTGTTCGATCACCTGTTCGGGCGTGACCTCGGCGCCGGGCTGCTTGACGATGTACGCCCCCACTTCCTCGCCGTAGGTCGTGTTCTCGAAGCCGACGGCCATCCCGGCCTTCACGCCCGGGCAGCGGTTGATCACTTCGTCCACTTCCAGCGGGCTGATTTTTACGCCGCCGCGGATGATCAGTTCCTTGAAGCGCCCGCTGATGAAGTAGTACGCGCGCCCGTCCGCGCCTTTTTTCCAGAAGCCTTCGTCGCCGCTGCGGAACCAGCCGTGCGTGAACGCGTTCTCGTTGGCCGTGCGGTTGCTGGCGTAGCCGAGCGTGACGTTGTGCCCGCGCGCGACGATCTCGCCCTTGGCGCCTTCGGGCAGCGCCTGCCCGTGGTCGTCGTGGATGGCCATCTCGTTGGCGGCGACGGCGACGCCGATGGACGGATAGCCGTGGTCGCGCATCCACGCTTTGTGTTCGGCCGGGGTCGTGCGCCCGGGGATCGGCAGAAAACAGGAATAACACGTCGTCTCGCTGAGGCCGTAGCCGTGGCAGACCGGCACGCCGAAGCGGTCCTCGAAGCGCGCAGCCAGATCGACGGTAAGCGGCCCGGCGCCGCAGATGATGTGCGAAAGCCCCGGGACGCTGGCGCGAGTGACGTCCTTCGGCGCGCCTTCGATCAGGAACTGCAGCAGCGTCGGCACGACGCTCACGACGTGGACGTGTTCCTCGGCGATGCGCTTGAAGAAGTTCGAGGTGCTGAACTTGCGGTTCTGGACCACGCTCCCGCCGTAAAAGACCGGCGTCACGTGCGTCACGATCAGCCCGTTCACGTGGTGGATCGGCAGGACGCACATCATCCGTTTCTCGGGCGTGAGTTCGTGCCACGCGGCGATCGAATGCGCGTCCGCGATCAGGTTGTACTGGCTCAGCACGACGCCCTTCGGCGCGCCCGTCGTACCGCTCGTGTAGACGATCAGAGCCTCGGCGTCGGGCGAAATCCCTTCGGGCGCGCGCTCCAGTTCGCCGTCTTCCAGTTTCTGGAAACTCACTTCGCGTTCGTAGCTGATGTAAACGCCCGAGGCGTAGTTCGTGCCCACCAGCAGCGCGCGGCGGATCGCCGGGGCGGCCGCGATCATCGGGCGCATGCGCTCGGCGTAGTCCTTCAGCACGAAGATCGCCTTCGCGCCGCTGTGTTCGAGCACGTAGCCGAGGCGCTTGTCGTCTTCGCCCATGTTCAGCGGCACGACGGTCAGGCCCAGGTGCCACGCGGCGAAGGTGATCAGGATCGTCTGGTCGTGGTTGTGCATGGCCGTGAGCACGCGGTCGCCGCGCTTCAGGCCCAGGGTCTCGCGCATCATCCGCGCGACGACGCGCACGCGTTTGTAAAAGGCCAGGTAGGTCCGTTCGCGGCGGCAGCCGTCTTCGGCGTAGTAGATCAGGAAGGGCTGCTCGGGGCGTTCGTGCGCGCGCAGGTGAAGCGTCTCGGCCACGGTCGCGGGCTGCGCGAGCCGCTGCGCGTGCGGCCGCCCGGACATCTCGCGCGCGCTTGCGATCTTGGCCTTCAGTTCGTCCGGCAGGTCTTCCTGGCTTCCCATGGATGCTCCGCCTCCTCGCCCAGCCGTACCTTACCTTCGTGGCGGCGGGTTGCGCAAGCGAAGCACGCGAAACGGAGACCCGGCACAAAAAATGCCCGTCCGCAGGGCGGACGGGCTCGGGTAAAACCTCCGACGATCCGCGCGGGCTTACTTGGCTCCGTACGCCTCGAACTTTCCCTTGCCCGCGTCGATGGCGGCCCATTCTTCGTCCGTGGCGATGCGCAGCACGCCGTCCTTGACGCGATGCACGGCGCCGGCCTGGTCCTTGATCTGGCGCACCGCTTCGCCCATCGTGGCGTTGTGCAGCTTCAGCGTCACCGTTTTGGCGCCTGCGCCCTTGCTGACCAGAATCTTCACCTTGGCGAAGCTGCCCAGAAAATCCATCGCCTCCGCGAGCGGCGTGTCGATCATTTCGAGCGAGACCTTGCGCAGGAGCAGCGCGGCTTCGTCGCCCACCTTGTCCTTCGCGGCGGGGTCCGAATGCGCGGCCGGATCGGCCTTCGTCTCGGCGGGCTTGGGCGCCGGCGCGTCTTCCCACGGGACGAATACGGCCTTGCCCGCGTCGAGCGCCGTCTTCTCTTCGGGCGTCACGATCTGGATGCGCCCGTCCACGTGCCGGTAGACCGCGCCGGTCTGCTGCGTGATCTGGCGCAGGACCGCGGCCAGGGCCGCGTCTTCCACCTGAAAGGTGATCTTGCGTTCGTTCGCGGCCTTCGAGACGTCGATGGGCAGGCTCGTGGCCGTCATCTTGCGCACCCAGGCGAAGGCCAAGCCGATGCCCATGTCCTTGACCGAGAGCGAGATCTTCGCGTCGAGCAGTTCCTTGGCTTCCTCGCCGACCTTCTGCGGCGCCGGCGGAGCACTCTCCTTGGCCGGCGCGGCGTCCTGGCCCCAGGCCGCGCCGCCCGCGAGCAGCCCCGCGCACATCCACATCGTCCACGTCTTCATCGGGTTTCTTCCTTTCTGTTGGGTTTCTAGAATTGTTCGTCCCGCGGCGGTGCTTCGGGAAGCGGCTTTTCGTTGGGAAGTTCCAGCACTACGTCTCCGTCGCGAATCTGCAGCACCAGACCTGCCTGTTCCGCCAGGGCCGAGAGCGCCTCCGCGCCCGTCACCTGACCCAGGTTCAGCGTCACGGCCTTCTCGCCCGCGGCCTTCTGCGCGCCGGGCGAGAGCCGCACGCGCACGTTCAACAGTTCCTGCAGCCCTTGGGCGATCTCCGCGACGCTCACGCCGGTAAACCCGCCGTCCACCACGCGCAGCAGGTTGGCCGTCCCCGGCTGGATGAGCACGCCCTCGACGACTTCGGTGACCGTGCAGGCGACGGGCTTAAGCGCGCGCTCGTCGATCAGCGCCGTGCCGTTCAGGTCCAGCGTCGGCGTGTTCAGGCGGGTGGCCTCGACCCGGACGTGCTTGCTCGGCGCGACGACGGCCAGGTCGCGGCGCAAACCTTGGTTCTCGGCCAGGGTCCCGACGGCAAGCGGGCGGTTGTAGGTCCGAATCTCCACGCCGCCGCGCCAGACATCGACCGCCGGCTTCGCAGGATCGCCGCCCAGGCGCAGCAGCGTGCCCGGCGCGAGCGTCAGCGATTCGTGCCCGGGCAGGTTCAGGCCCGCGGGCGCGGCATTCGCCGCCAGTTGCACCAAGGCGCCGGGCGCGAAGGCTTCGCCCTTTTCGGCCGGACGCCACGTGCCCGCCGGCATGCCGGGCACTCGGACGAACAGACCCTTCGCGGAAGCATCCGCCACCGCGGCCACTTCGGTCAGCCTCGGCGCGGGGGTTTCCTTGTGAGCCACCGAGGGCGCGGGCGCGACGGGCAGCCGTTCGGCCCGGCGCGGTTCCGTCGTCGCGGGCGAACGGAAGAACGCGAATGCCAGCGCCGCGAGCGCCAGCAGCGCGGCCAGGCCGGCCAGCGACCACGCGCGGGCGCGAGTCGTTCCCGAGGGCCGCGCCTGCCACGTGCGGACCGCGGAACCGGAAGCGTTCGCCGGCGTTTTGCGCTGCTGCGCGGCGCGGATGCGGCGCAGGCGTTCGGCTGCGCCGATGGTATCGCGGGCTTCGCCAAGCCACAGGGCCACGCCCGCGCGTACGGCCGCGCCGCTTTCGGGCGCGAACCGCAGCCCCCAGTCGTCGAGATCGTTGCCGTCCAAACCCATGTTCCTCTCCGGATGCGCCTACGCGCGCGCCTGGTCCAGCCGGTTCCGCAGTTCGCGGAGCGCGCGCCAGAGCCGGATGCGCGCGTTTTCGGGGGAAACCCCCAGCACGCGGGCGGCCTCGGCCGGCTCCAGATGATGGAAGAAGCGCAGGACCAGCATCTCCCGCCACGGCCCCGGCAGCGTCTCGATCGCCGCGGCCACGGCCTGCGCGTCTTCCTTCGCCGCCAGCACGTCCAACGGCGATTCGTTCAGGTCTTCGCCCTCGCGGAGCGGTTCGACGCGGTCGAAGTCTTCCGCCGTCCCGCCGCGCACGCGCCGTTTGCGCCAAAGGTCCAGGGCCGCGTTGCGCGCGATCGTCAGAATCCAGTGGGTCAGTTCCGCCTCGGCATGTTCGAACCCCGGCAGCCGCTGGACCACGCGCAGAAAGGTCTCCTGCGTGGCGTCCTCGGCCAGCGAGAGGTCTTTCAGGATCGCGCGGGCCAGCGCGAAGACGCGCGGCTGGTGCCGTTCGATCAATTCGGTGAGCGCGTCGTCGTGGCCCGCGCGCGCGCGCGCAAGCCATCCGCCGCCGGGTTCCGCGGCCGGTTGCTGAGGCATGTCCACGCAGGCCATGCTACGTTGTGGGGCGCTCATCGCCTATAGGAACGTTTGCAACGGGCGGGCGTTACGGGGAATTGCGCGATCCTGTAAGGTGCGACCTGTCAAGGCGATCGAATGAACCCAAATCGGTGTGCTCGGGCGAACCTTCCTGGAACTGGCCCCTCCACATCTCGATTTCCCACGCGGAGCGGGCGTTCTGCCAGGCGCTGGGTTCTTCCCCTCGGAAATCCGCGGGATCGACCATCCGATTCTGGACCAGGCCATGCAGCGACGCCAACGCGTACTGCCTGAAGAACTGGCAGAGGGCCTTCCGTTCCTCCAACGGGAGGCTCGGATGAGGTTCAAAGACGCACACGATGCCATCGCCGCCGTCTTCTGCGGCATACACATGCACGTACCGAAACCAGGGGACGCCCGGCGTGCCGAACGGCGCCACGGCGCGCCCGAAAGAGCGTCGCGCACGGTCTTCCTGGATGGCCTCCGTGAATCGCGCGCGCGTTTCACCGGAGATGCGCTGGTCGTGTTGCAGGTCCATGCGGGTGCGCAGGCAGCGCGGATCGCGCTGGACCAGCGGGGGCAGCGCCCCGAGCGACGCAATGCCCAAGACTCCGATCACAGCCGCGCGCAGAGAAATCGTTCGCCCGCACTGTATGGCCAGCCCCATTGCGCCTATTCCCAGCATAGTTGAGCCAAAAACCATTCTCCTGCTCAGCCACCCGATGTCCTCCGCCGTCAGGGCGTTGTATTCGAAGGATTCGTAAGGCACGCCGGAAGATTGAAGGTGGATGTTACGCTGAACATCGTAGGGCTTGCGCGCCTTCAAGGTGTCCGTCAGGCCGCTCAGCAGGACACACGCGCCGATGAGCAGCGCGGACATGATCCAGATTCGATTCCACATTTCCAGCCAGGGGAGAAGTTCGCGAGAGAGGAACTCGCGGTGGTCGGGTGGGGCATGGCGATCGTGCATCGGCAAGGACCTCCCGCGCCCGGCGCAGGGCGCAGGGCCGCGGCACGCTTGCCGACCACAAAAGACTTAACGGCAACACGGAGGATAATGGGCGCGAATTCTATGTGAAATCCGGCGTCAGGCTTCGGGCGTGGGGGTGCTCTCCAGCCAGACCAACGCTTCGCCTGGGTCGGCGGCGATGACCCCCGCGCCGGGCGGCAGGTCGGCCGGCAGGAGCAGCGTCTGCCCCGCGGCCATGGCGCGCCCGTCCAGCGTCCCGCGGCCTTTCAGCACCATCATCACCGTCGGCGCGCGGCCGTCGCGCTGGAGCGCGAAGCGCTGCCCGGCCTGGAGTTCGGTGCGGTGCAGGTCGAAGTAGCGGCCCTTCAGGAGAAATTCGTGCCGCGCGGGCCCCAGGTTCGCGACCACGCCTTCGACGGTGTCCGCGGTCATGTCGCCGCCGAAATACCCCGCCGCCGGTTCGCCGAAGCCGATGGTTTCGAGCGATTCCTTCACGTGCAGCGCGCGCGGCTTGCCGTCCAGGCCCATGCGGTTGTAGTCGAAGACGCGAAAGGTCACGTCGCTGTTCTGCTGGATCTCGGCGAGCACCACGCCGGCGCAGATCGCGTGGATCATCCCCGGCGGGATGGCGACCACGTCGCCGGCCTTGGCCGGAAAGTAATGCAGCGCCTCTTCGACGCGCCCGGCCTTCAGCGCGTCCTCGAACGACGCGCGCGTGACGCCGGGTTTGAGCCCGCGCTGGATGCGCGCGCCGGGATCGGCGTGGACGATGACCCAGCATTCGGTCTTGCCGCGGTCGGGGATGCCGAGTTTCTTCGCGCCGTCGTCGTCGGGGTGCACCTGCACGGAGAGGTCCTGCCCGGCGTCCACGTACTTGATCAGGAGCGGAAAACGCGCGGGCGAGCGCGCGGCCAGGGCTTCGCCCAGCAGCGCCTGCGGCGCCTGCGCGCGCAGTTCGGCCAGCGTCGCGCCGTCGTGCGGCCCGCCGACCACGCGCGATTCGGCCTCCGGCCGGTCGCTCAGTTCCCAGCTTTCGCCGATGGGCTTGCCGGGCGGGAGTTTCTTGCCGTGCAGCCGGCCGAGGCGGCTGCCGCCCCAGACTTTTTCCATGGGCATGGGAGAAAAAAACAGCGGCACCGCGATCTTTTTCATGCCCCGCAACCTACCCTTGAACCGCGCGGCGGCAAATGCCCTTTGCAGTCACTTTTCCGTGGCGGGCGCGCGCGAAAGCCATGCGGAGATCGCGCGCTGGAACTCCGCGCGTTTCTGGAAGACGAGGAAGTGATCCTGGTCCTCGAAGACGTTCGTTTCGAGCGCCGCGCCGCCGGCCCGCAGCGCGGCCGCGTAGTCCATCACGTAGCTCAGCGGGACGCGGTTGTCTTCCCGGCCGGTGACGATCAGGATCGGCAGCCCGCGCAAGGCGCCGCGTTCCGAAAGATCTTTCAGCGCGCTCCCGTCGGCCACGGCGCTGACCAGGATCACGCGCGCGTACGGCTTCGGGTCGCGCGCGAGCGTGCGGAGCACGCCGATGCCGCCGTTCGAGAGCCCCATCAGCGTCACCCGGTTCGCGTCCACCGGCAGGTTCGCGGCGGCCCAGGCGCGCGCGCGTTCGACGGCCTCCGCCCCGCCCTTCCCCCAGTTCCCGAACCCGAAGCTCGGACAGACCACCACGCAGCGGCGCTCGACCGCGAGGCCTTCGAGCACGCGCAGGTAGGCCTTGAACGGCCCGCCCGAACCGTGCAGGAAGACCAGCAGCGGCAGGCGTTCGCCCTCGGCGTGCTCGGGGACGATCGTGTACGCGTGCCCGACGTCGTAGGCGCCGCCGTAGAGTTCCGCGTAGCTGTAGTTCATCGCCGAACCGAGCGATTCGTAGGCGGGATCGTCACGCATCTCCCGGTAAATCCCCATCGCCGCCGGGATCAGGGCCGCGCGCTGCCGGTCGGTGGTACGCGCGTCGTAGTACGGCGTGAGCATGATCCCGAGCTTGATCTGGTCCATCTCGGGAAGCAGATTCGCGAGGCTCGCGCGCGCGTAGCTCCCGTTCAGGTAGACCGAACGCACCCGCGCGCCGGGCCGCGGCACGCCGTCCGGCGCGGCGGCGTAGAGGAGCACCGTCAGCAGCACCGGCAGGCCGGGCGTGGCGAGAAGCATCCCCGCGCAGACCTTGCGGTGGCGGCGCAGCTTGTGCGCGCCCGCCAGGACAAAGGGCGCCGTGACGAACAGAAACGAGGCCACCGCGAAGACCCGCCCCTGCCAGGTCTCGGCGTAGAGCAGCAGATAGATGTTCGGAAGAAAGGCGATCAGCCAGAGGCCCGCGGCGAGCGCCAGGGCGACGTCGCGCGCGACGGCTCCGAGCGGCCGGCGGGTGGGTTCGTGGTCGGCCATGCGCGTGTCTCGAGCCGCGTCAGCGCTGCGCGAACCAGAAGACGACCAGCACCAGCGATCCCAGCCCGATACGATACCAGCCGAAGACCGCCAGGCTGTGTTTCTGCACGAAACGGATGAAGAGCGCCACCACAATCCAGGCCGTGACGAACGAGACCAGGCTCCCCGCGAGCAGAATCGGGCCGTCGGTGCCCCAGTGGATCAGCTTGTACGACTTGTAGAGCTTGTAGACGAAGGCCGCGCCCATCGTCGGCAGCGCGAGGAAGAAGCTGTATTCCGCGGCCGCTTCCCGCGAGAGCCCCAGCAGCCGCCCGCCGACGATCGTCGCGCCCGAACGCGAAGTCCCCGGGATCAGCGCGAGGCACTGGAAGAGCCCGATCTGCAGCGCGACGTGCCACGGCACCGCTTCCGCGCGCGTCCAGCGGTTCGCGTCCGGCGCGGGCGCGGCGGCGGGCGCGGAACCGCCATCGGCCTCGGCCTCGCCAGTGCCGGCGGGCTTCTTCGGTTCGCGGTCCACGAGAATCAGGATCGCGCCGCCCACGATCAGCGCCAGCGCGACGGGGACGGGCGCGAAGAGCAGTTCCTCGATGCGGTCGTGAAAGAGCTTCCCGAAGATCGCGGCCGGGACGAAGGCGATCCCCAGGCCGATCCAGAAGCGCCGCGCGTCCGGCGAGGTCCCCAGCCCCCGCGCCGCCGCCCACAGGCGCTGCCGGTACAGGATCGCGACCGCCAGCACGGCGGGGAACTGCACGACGATATCGAAGAGATCGTCGAGGCGCTTCGCGTCGGCAGGGTCGCCGCTGAGCGGCAGCAGGTCGCGAATCAGGATCAAGTGCCCCGTCGAACTGATCGGCAGGAACTCCGTGACGCCTTCGAGCAGGCCTTTCAGGATGGCGCAAATGAGGTGAAACAAGGTCGTCCTCGGCCGGATGGCGCGCGCGGGTGCTGCGTAGGGTTAGTATCGGCCAACCGGTGACGGGGGAACAGCCAGGGAAGGATTCAGGATTTAGGATTCAGGATTCAGGATTCAGGGGTGGAGCGGCTTCGCCGCCCTTTACCTAAGAAAAAAGCAGCGCGCCAGCGCTGCTCCTTCCCTGATCCCTGACCCCTGAATCCTGACCCCTGCTGTTCGGCTCCTTCCCTGATCCCTGATCCCTGAATCCTGACCCCTGCCGTTCGGCCGTTCGGCCGTTCGGCCGTCACGCCGAGTACTTCGCCTCAAACGGCGTCTTGCCCGGCTTCACCTTCACGCCGGCATCGGGGTTCGCGGCGAGGTGGCGCAGGACCCAGTGGATGGTTTCGACGTCGCCGGCGGCGCCGAGCGCGTCGGCGACCTGGTCGCTGGTAAAGCCCTTGCCCTTCGCGCCCTTCAAATGCGCGACGACCTTGAGCTGCAGCGCGATCACCGCGCCCGCGGCCTTCTTGCCGGCTTCGACGCCCGGCTGGTGGTAGGCGTTGATCCCGACGAGCGTGGCGTAAAAGCCCACGGCGCGTTCGTACAGCGCGATCAGCAGGCCGACGGTCTCGGCGTCGAGCTTCTCGACGGTGAGCGTCATCGATTCGCGGTCCATCTCGTACAGCGCCTTGCGCGTGCCCTGCAGGAAGCCGTCCAGGAAGTCGCCGCTGGTCACGCCGGGTTCGACCTGCATCGACTTGCCCGCGCGGCTGCGCAGCACTTCGATAAAGGTGGCGAAGAAGTTGTTCACGCCTTCCCGTAGCTGCTGAACATACGCGTGCTGGTCGGTGCTGCCCTTGTTCCCGTAGACCGCGATGCCCTGGTTGACGACCTTGCCGTTCAGGTCCTTCTCCTTGCCCAGCGATTCCATGACGAGCTGCTGGAGGTACTTCGAGAAGAGTTCCAGGCGGTCGCGGTAGGGCAGGATCACCATGTCCTTGGCGCCGCGCCCCTGGCCCGCGTGGTGCCACATCAGCGCCAGCAGCATCGCGGGGTTGCTTTCGACGACGGGCCTGCGCGTGACGGCGTCGATCGCCTTCGCGCCGCGCAGCATCGCGTCGATGTCCAGGCCCTGCAGCGCCGCGGGCAGCAGGCCGACGGCGGCGAGTTCGGACGTGCGCCCGCCGACCCAGTCCCACATGGGAAAGCGCGCGATCCAGCCGCCGGCGACGGCGACCTTGTCGAGTTCGCTGCCTTCGCCGGTCACGGCCACGGCGTGCCGTTCGAACTTCAGGCCGGCCTTCTTGTAGGCGGCGGCCGCTTCGAGCATGCCGTTGCGGGTCTCCTTGGTGCCGCCGGACTTCGAGATCACGACGGTGAGCGTCTCCTTCATTCCCTTGCCCGAGCCCGCGATCTGGCCCAGCGCGTAGTCCATGCCGTCGGGGTCGGTGTTGTCGAAGAAGAAGACCTTCATCTTGTCCTTGGGCGTCGAGAGCGCGCGGCTGACGAACTGCGGGCCCAGCGCCGACCCGCCGATGCCGACGACGAGCAGATTCTTGAACTGCGCGGCCTTTTGCGGCTTGGCCTTGCCGGCGTGGACGAGCTTCGTGAACTTCTTGATCTGGAGGAGCGTCCCGGCGATCTCGGCCTTGATCTTCGCGTCGGGGGCCAGTTCGGGCGCGCGCAGCCAGTAGTGCCCGACCATGCGCTTTTCGTCCGGATTGGCGATCGCCCCGGCTTCCAGTTCGGCCATGGCGGCAAACGCGGCCTGCGCCGGCCCGCTCATCGCATCCAGGTACCCGTCTTCAAAATTCATGCGGCTGTAATCGAGGCTCAGGCCGACCTCGGGGCAGTGGCAGAGGCAGGCCTTGTAGCGGTCCCAAAGAGCGCGCGCGTCCATGCGATGTCCTTTCGTGTGGTTCGTGAAGCAGGCCGCTGCATCCTACGGCGCAGCCCCCGGCCGGCCAGTGGAAGACTCCCCGCGATTCCCGTGAACGGAACCTGCGCCCGCTCCGTTATCCTGTTAGGATGAAGACGATGAGCGAACCTCCCGGTCCCGCTACCCCTCCGCCCGAGGCTTCGCCGGCGGCACGCAAGGCCCCGCATCCCGTCGATCCGCAGCGGGCCAAGGCCATGCGGACCGTCAAACCGACCAAGGATCGGGCGCACCTGCTGGCCTATCTAGTACCGGCCTTTCTGTTCCTGATGCTGGTTATGTTCGTTTACAATTATTATGTCACCAGCATTCCCGTCCGGACCGAAACCCTTCCGCCGCCGAAGCCGCGCATGGTTTCCATGGATAAACTCTGCAATGCCACCTCCGTAAAGGAGTTGAGCGAGGATCGCTGGGAGCTGATGTACGATTTCGAACAGGCGGCGGCACTGCAAAAGGACGAGACCAAGGCGGAAGCCCTGGCGCGCCTGAAGAAGATCTTGAAGGACTGGAAGGGCCCGCGCAATTCGGTGGATGCGATCCGCCACGACCGCAAGCCCGAACACGACCCGATTGTGCTCACCCCGGCCCTGCTGCCGCGTACGCACCTGATCTCGCAGATTTCCTTTCAGGGCGGAGGCGAAGTCGAGGTCGAACTGGAGCCCGGCCGCGCGGGCACGCTGTGGGTGCTCTTCTATTACTTCTACGAAGGCGAAAGCACCGGCACGGCGCTCAAGATTTCGGTCGAGCACGGCACCGCGCAGTTCGTGCGCTACCGGCGCGACATCTTCTTCGACGAGCCGCGCGGCACGCCCGCTTCGAGGCCCATCGAGCACGGCCAGCGCCTGAAGTTGCGCGTGGCCGTCGAAGCCAACCCGCTCAACCAGGGCTATTCGGCCAAGGCCTACCTGGACGGCACATTCCTGACCGAGGCCGCCTTCCCGCCCGAATGGCCGGAAGACCGCCGCTACGACCGCGGGGAATCCAGGAGCCTGCTCGTGGCCGACAACCCGGTGCCGCCGCGCGCGGGCTTCGTGGCCGTGGCGAGCGACCCCGTTTCCGCGGCGACGGTCTACAAGATCGCAATGCGCGGCACCGTGGCCGAAAGCTGGCGCGCCGAACGCACCCGCCGCTACGACGTGCTGAAGGAATACGAACGCGACGCGCAGATTTTGCAGGAACAGGAACGCCAGAACGAACCCGCGGAGCCCCCGGCGCCCGCGCCCGCCAAGACGTCCGAATAAGCGAAAAGGTCAGCGGCTGTCCGAAGGATCGCCTGCGGGCCCCGCCGCGTTCTGAAGCGCCTTGATCGCCCGCTGCAGGTCCTCGATGCGGGTCTTGGCCTGCCCGGCCGCAGCCGTGCCGGCCTGCTCGTTCACGATCCGCTGGTAGCGACCCAGCACGCTGTCCTGGTTGAAGGGAAGCGGATGCGCGTGCGCGAAATCGTCGGCATCGCGGAGTTCCTTCTGCGCGGCGGCCTCGCGGGCGGCGGCCGGACCGGTCTTGGCATCGTCGGCCTTCGGGTCGGACTTGGCCGGAGTCTTTTCCGCGGCGGCCGGGGCCGGCGTGGCCGGCGGCACGCTGGTCTGGGGCTTGGCCTTTTCCTGCGCGTTGATGTAGATCGCCGCGCCGATGAGCGGCAGCAGCAGCAGGCAGACCGCGATGACCACCCAGGGCCCGGACGTCTTTTTCGGGCGCCGCGAGAGCACGTGGCTCCCGCCGCTCATCCGCGACATGCTCGCCGCGCGCGACATCCCCGGTCCGCGCAGCCGCGAGGCCGCCGGGCGCGAGACCCCCGGTTCGCGCAGGCGGCTGGCGCCCGCGCCGCCGCGAAGCACCGGCACCGCCAGCGGCGAACGTTCCTTGCCGCTCTTCTTCAGGCCCCGCGCGTGGACCAGCGGCTGCCCGCCTTCCAGCGCTTCCAGATCTTCGATCAGTTCGGTGGCATTGGCGTAGCGTTCGTCGCGTTCCTTGGCCATGAGCATGAAGATGATCGAGACGAGCGGTTCGGGCAGATCGGCGACGGCCGAACGCGGATCGGGCACGGCCTCGGTCAGGTGCTTGGTCATGATCACCGCCGCGGTCACGCCTTCGAACGGCGGCACGCCCGCCAGCATGTGCCAGAAGGTCGCGCCCAGGCTGTACAGGTCGGCGCGCCCGTCGAGATCCTTCTGCCCGCGCGCCTGTTCGGGCGCGACGTAGTAGGGCGTCCCCACCGCCTGGCCTTCCTGCGAAAGCGAACCTTCCGCGGCCGCCGTGCGCCGGGCCAGGCCCAGGTCGGCGATCTTGGCCAGGCCGCTGCCTTTGTCGAGCAGGATGTTGTCGGGCTTGATGTCGCGGTGGACCACGCCGCGCTTATGCGCGTACTCCAGGCCCTTCGCGATCTGTTTGACGATGTCCGTCGCTTCCTTCCACGGCACGCGCCCTTCGCGGTCCATCCACTGTCCCAGGCTCTCGCCCTGGATGAACTCCATCGAGATGAAATGGATGCCCTTCTCTTCGCCGACTTCGATCGGAACGATGACGTTGGGATGATTGAGCGCCGCGGCGGCCTTGGCTTCGTTGCGGAAGCGTTCGACGTACTGCGGATCGATGGCGTACTTCGGCGAGAGCGTCTTGATCGCGACGGTGCGGCGCATGGCCTTCTGCGTCGCCTTGAAGACGCTGCCCATCCCGCCCTGCCCGATCTTTTCCGTCAGGCGGTAGCCTGCGATGTCGAAGGGGAGCGCCAGTTCGCCCTGCGTCTTGGGCAGGTCGAGAGCCTGTTGCGGAGCAGGCGCGGCGGCCGGCTGCGCGTTCTGCGCCTCCTTGGCCGCCTTGGCCATCAGGTGCTTCTCGAACTCTTCCCAGCGGCGCGGCGAGACGATCTTGTTCTGAACGAGGAACTCGCGAAGGACCAGCACGGCACCGGAGGACTCGGCGTGGCGGATCGCCTTCAGCGCGGCGTTGGCCTGCGCCGGCGACAGAAAACCCTTGTTCACCGCCTCGTTGACGAGTTGGCGGTTATCTTCCCCCGTCATCGCCACCATGCGTGCCCCTGCACCCGTGCAACCCGAACGGCATACAAGTCTTATGCCCCATCATATTAGTACACAATTCTACAAAAGTTACGGCCAGAATAATCACATGGCGCACACAAAAAAGCGGTTTGCGCGTGTGCAACCCTCTTTTTTGGGCGTTCTGGACGGGTTGGAAACGAAGCGGTAGATTGATGCGCGCAAGATCAGCCGTTCGATATGCCGAACCGCGCACGAATTTCGGGCCCATAGCTCAGCGGTGAGAGCGAGGGACTCATAATCCCCAGGTCCTCGGTTCGAATCCGAGTGGGCCCACCATACTTCGCGCTCGGTCCTTCCAAGTTATCGCAGGCGCGCTACCAGAACTCGCGGCGGTCCACGAGATCCTCCACGTTGACGCGGAAGACCTGGTTGTAGCCGTGTTCGCCCTTGTCGGTGAAGTAGACCCACTTCCGGTCGGGGGAGAGCAGCGGGTGGGCGTGGTTGCGCTGGCCGGACATCGAGGGCAGCGCGAGCGTGCGGATCGTTTCGAGGTGAAAGCGTTCGGGGTCGCGCGGGAAGTGCACGCTATGGATCGCGTGGGTCGCGCCGGCGTTTTCGATAAAGAGGAAGCGGCCTTCGGGGTCGTGGCCCGTGTGGACGTAACCCATCCCGGGGATCAGCACTTCCTCGAAGGTGTCCGTCTTCAGGTCGTAGTAGCCGAAGTAGAGTTCCGCCTTGCCGTCCTTGCGCCCGTTGGCCTCGTAGAAGATGCCCTGCGGCGTGATGATCTGGTGGCAGATCGCGGCCTGGTGCGCGCCGGGGGCCTCGGCGGGGCGCAGGTGGCGTTCGTGCGAACCGTCCGTATCGATCACCCACATGCCGTTCGAGCCTTTGGGATGGTTGATCAGCAACGTCTTCGGGCCGGCCCAGAGCACGTGATGGAAATGGAAGTCCTTGCGCGCGACCTCGCGGATCTCGCCCGTGCGCGTATCGGCCACCGCGAGGACGTAGTCGCCCGAGTGCGTGCGGAAGTGTTCGTGCCCGGCCCAGTCCTTCAGGCGCATGTTCATCAGGGCTTCGCGTTCGGCGAAGGCGGCGCGGAAGGTCTTTTCGTCGGCGTGGATGAAGGCGAACTGCGTCCCGTCGGGCGAGAAGGCGTTCTGCCCCACCGGCATGCGCCCGGGCGGGAGCTTGGCGACGAGCCGGTTCGCGAAGCTTTCGACGTGGGTGCCGCGCAGTTCGTCGTCCTGGAAGTAGAAGACCTCGTTGGTCCGCACGTTCAGCGCGCTGAGATGGTTGTAGATGCCGCGCAGGCGGTATTCGCACCAGATCGCCCAGCCCGCATCCTGGGTGCGGCCGTCGGTGAGCTGGCCGATCTCGCCGCTGGCCAGGTCCAGCCGGTAGAGCTGCACCCAGCCGCTGCGTTCGCTGTGGAAGACCAGATAGCGGTGGTCCGAGGTGATCGTGGGGATGAAGTAGTATAGAGGATAGCTATTGCCGCGCGCGCCGGTCAATTGGGTGAGCGTCCGGCCGGTCGCCTCGTCCCTCGATTCCTTCCACTCCGCTTCCGTCACCCGCCCGATCGCGCTCATCCGTAGCCTCCCGCGGTCCCGCTTCGACCGTGGGGATACTCTAGCTTTTCCGCCGGGCCGGCGGCTATCGCGAAGCGTCCGTCTTTATGCGGAAAACGAACATGCACTACGCGCGGCGCAGGGCTTCCACGACTTTCAGGCGCGAGGCCTGCAGCGCGGGCAGGAACCCGCCGATGAAGCCCATCGAGAGCGCCAGGATCGACGAGACCACCAGGATGCCGCCGGGAAATTCGGCCAGGCCCGAGACCCCGCCGAGCACGCGGAATTCGAAGGCGGTCTCGCTGAACGTCGCCCAGTTGGTCGTGCCCGTCTTGATGCCGTTGAAGACCAGGCTGAGCACGCAGCCGATCATCGCGCCGACGCTGGCCAGGCAGAGCGATTCGACGATGAACGCGATCCAGATCGACTCCGGCGTAAAGCCCATGCTCAGCATGCAGCCGATCTCGCGTTTGCGCTGCGCCACGGCCGCGTACATCGTGTTCATCGCGCCCACGATCCCGCCGATGGCCATGATGAACGTCAGGATGCCGCCCAGGATCGTGATGACGCTCGCCATCAGTTCGGACTGCTTCTTGTAGTAGGCCTTCTCGTTCTGCACCATCACGGACTGCAGGCGCGGGTCGTCGTCGAGGATCTTCTTCAGGGACTCCAGGGCCTCCGCGGGGCTGCCCGAGGCGCGGAAGATCGCCGACTGGTAGACGTCGCCGCGGTTGAAGGTGCTGATGAAGATGTTCGCGTCCATCCAGATCTCGGACTCGAAGGAGTTCCCGTCGGACTCGAAGATGCCGACGATCTCGAAGAGATGCCGCCCCGAGACGAACTCGTGCCCGATCTTGAAATTGTCGAGCCGCCGCGCCAGCGCCGCGCCGACGACGACCTCGTTGGTGCCCCAGCGGAACCAGCGGCCTTCGCGCAGGCGCACGCCTTCGTGGACGTCCAGCGAGGTGGGCGAGGCGCCGCGCAGGTTGATGTAGCTGTCGCCGCTGCCGTCGGCGCGCGGGAGGTTGATCAGCGTCAGGCACTCGAGGCTGAAGACTTTTTCCCCCGAGCCGCCGGTGGCGACGACGGGCAGTTCCTCGATGATGCGCGCGGCCTCGCGCCGCACCTGGCTCTGCATCTCCGCGTCGGCGCCCTTGCGCAGGATGATCAGGTTGCGCGGGCTTCCGGAGGTCGCCACGGCGCGGCGGAAGCCTTCGGCCAGGGCCAGCAGCACGACGAAGACCACGACCACCAGCGCGATGCCGAAGACGGCCATCGCCGAGGAGCCCTTGCGGACCGCGACGCTGCGGTAGCTGTACGCGAGCGGGACCGCCACGCTAGACGCTCCTCAGGGCTTCGGTGGCCTTCATGCGCATTCCGACGAAGGCCGGCACCAGCCCGCTCAGCACGCCCGTCACCAGCGCGATGCCCGCCGCGCCCAGCAGCGACTCCGGCGGCATGCGGAAGATCGGGAAGAAGTCCGGCTTGGGGTTGATCTCGGCGAGGTTGAAGGCCGCGAAGGCCGTGCCCGCGCCGATCAGGAAGCCCATCCCCGCGATCACCAGCGCCTCCCCGATCAGCAGGCGGAAGACGAAGCCGTCGGTGAAGCCGATCGACTTCAGGATGCCCATCTCGCGCGTCTGGTCGCGGGCGCTCATCATCATCGTGTTGGCGGCGACGAGCAGCATGGTGAGCACGATCGCGGAGCCGATCGAACGCAGCAGGAGCTGCAGGTTTCCCATCATGGCCACGAACTGCATGTTGAAGGCCTTCTCCGTCACCGTGCGCGTCTCGAACGGGCTGTTCTCGAAGCGCCGGTCGATGGCCGTGGCAATCTCATGGAAGCGCGACGGGTCCTTCATGCCCAGCACGAAAATCCCGATCATGCCCTTCCCGAACTCGCGCTTCTCGTCGAAGTACTTGTAGTGGAAGAGCATCATCGTGCGGTCGAAGGCCTGGTTGTCCGACGTGTAGATCGCGCGGACGTTGAATTCCCATGGCTTGCTGCCGGGCTGGCTCCAGATCTGGCTGCGCAGCACCACGCGGTCGCCGACCTTGATCCCCAGGCGCTCGGCGGTCTTGTCGCCCACCACGCAGCCGGCCTGGTCGGCCAGCAGCGCCTTCTTCTGTTCCGGATCGCGGATCACGACTTCCGGCACGATGCTCATGTACTCGTCCAGTTCGCACGCGAACTGCGCGAAGAACTCCTCGCGCGTCTCGCCCGTCTGGTCCTTGGGCGTGTACAGCCCGCCGAACCAGACCATCGGCACGACGGCGTTCACGCCTTCGCACTGTTCGATGCTGCTGCGGTAGCTGATGGGAATCTGGAAGGCCAGCGATTCCTTGTGCTGCACGACCAGCCGAGAGGCGTTGGCCATGTTGACGCCGACGCTGAACGCGTCGAGCACCGACTCCAGGAAGCAGTACAGGAAGAGCGCCACGGCGATGCTGAAGATCGTCAGGAAGGTGCGCAGCGGCTTGCGCAGCAGGGCCAGAAAGAGGAGACGCATCGGCGGCCTCCGCTCAGGCCCGCGGCCCGGCCACCGGGTGGCGGTCGGTCGAGCGCTTGTCCAGGGCCAGCACGCCCTTTTCGAGATGCAGTTGGCGCCGCGCGCAGCCGGCCACCTTGGGGTCGTGGGTCACGACGATGATCGTCTTGCCGTGCTCCTGGTTGAGCGAGGTCAGCAGGTTCATGACTTCCTGGGCCGAGTGCGCGTCCAGGTCGCCGGTCGGTTCGTCGGCCAGGAGCAGCTTCGGGTCGCAGGCGAGCGCCCGCGCGATCGCGACGCGCTGTTCCTGCCCGCCGGAGAGTTCGTCGGGGCGGTGGTGCATGCGCTCCGCCAGGCCGACGATCTTCAGCGCGGTCTCGACGTGCTGGCGGCGTTCGGCGCGGCTGAGCGGCAGGAGCGTCAGCGGCAGCTCCACGTTCTGGAACGCGGTGAGCACCGGGAGCAGGTTGAAGGACTGGAAGATGAAGGAGACGTGGTTCGCGCGCCACTGCGCGAGTTCGCGCGGCGAGAGTTCGCCCAGGTCCTGCCCGCAGACGACCAGTTGCCCGCCGGTGGGCGAATCGAGCCCGCCGATCAGGTTCAGGAGCGTGGTCTTGCCCGAGCCCGACGGGCCCATCAGCGCGACGAAGTCGCCTTCCATGATGTCCAGGCTGACGTGGTCGAGCGTGAGGATCTCCTCGCCGCCCTTGTAGTAGATCTTGGTGGTGTCGCGAAGCTGGATGATGGGTTCGGACGTGGGTTCGGCCATGGGCTCACTTCTCCGCGGTGGTCACCTTCGCGGTCTCGCCCGCAAGCCGCTCGGCCCCGGTTATGACGACCTGTTCGCCCGGCTTCAGGCCCTCGGCGATCTCCACCCACTTGCCCACGCGTTCGCCGGTCTTGACCGTCCGGCGCGTGGCCACCTTGTCCTTGACCACCCACACGCTCGCGCCGTCCGGCTGCAGCGCCTCGGCGGGAATGGCGATGTGCGGCTTGGCCTCGCCCGTGTCCGCGCCCTCGGGCGCGTCGTCGGGCAGGAACTTCACGCGGATGCCCATGTCCGGCAGGATGCGTTCGGCCTCGAAGACGCTCCGGCCGTCCTTGGTCTTCTTGAACTCCACGCGCACCTGCACCGTCGCCTTGCCACGGTCCGCGCGCGGCAGAATGCGCTGCACTTTGCCCGCGAACGTCCGGCCCGGCATCGCGTCCACGGAAATGGCCGTGCGCTGCCCGGGGCTGACGCGCGCGAGGTAGGTCTCGGCAACGTCCACTTCGGCCTGCAGCGAGTCCCAGTCGGCGACGGTCACGATCGAGCCGCGCGCGAGCTGCCCGCCGACGCTGACCGGCGCGATGATCTCGCCCTTCTCGGCGGCCTTTTCCGTCACCACGCCGTCGAAGGGCGCACGGATGAAGTACTCGACAAGCTGCGCCTCCAGCACCTCCACGCGCGCCTGCGTCGTGAGCACGCTGGTCTCGGCCACCGCGATGGCGCTCTTGGCCACGGCGGCCTGCTTTTCGCGCACGGTCACGAGCTGTTCGGAGGCCTTGCGGCGGCGCTCGATCGTCTCCATGCGCGCCTCGGCCATCTTCACTTCGGTCTGGCGGTCGTCCACTTCCGAGAAGCCCATCGCGTCGGCCTCGGCCAGCTTCCTGTCGCGTTCGAGCCGCCGCTTGGCGTCCGCCCACTGGACCTTCATCTCGGCGACCTCGGCGTCGAACGTGGCCAGCACGATCCGGGCCGAGGCGATCTCCGCCACCGACTGCTCGTACGCCGTCTTCAGGCGCTCGACCTCCGCCTTCTGCCCCGCGACCTGCGCCTTCAGTTCGGCGATCTGCGCGTCGAGTTCGTGGTGTTCGATCTCCGCGACGATCTCGTCCTTCTTCACGTGCTGCGCTTCCTTCACGTTCAGCTTGTCCAGCCGCCCGATGAACTTCGCCGCCAGCACCGCCTGCCGGTCGGCCACGACGTAGCCCGCCGCGGCCAGTTCGTCCACCTGCGCGCCTTCCTCGGCGAGCTGCTTCATCATCAGCACTTTCACCGCCGGCGCGGTGGCGACTTCGACCCCCTGCATCGATTTCTGCAGCGCCGGGGCGACCCCGAAGATCAGCAGGAGCACGACCACGACCACAAACGGCCACATGGGAATGCGGCTGCGCTTGGAGGCGCGGTTGATCTTCAGCTCCGCCAAGTCTTTATTCGCGGGCATCGAGGTCATTCCGGAGTCTTGTGCCATGCCAGGTCGTCCAAGGGTGTATTTAACAAACGCGTTGGTCAACTAATTCAACGACTATACCATCCCACGCTACCGCTGTCACACACCATATCCCGCATCCTGCGCCCTTTGTTTCCAACCGAACCACGAATTTCCGACGGAACCACCAGGAGCAAATCCGGGCCCAGAAGGTCCGATTTCGCGGGGCTCGTTTACAGCCCCAGCACCTGCGCGCCTTCCGAAGGCGACAGCAGCAGGCT
>JAHCJK010000067.1 GCA_026184295.1 Planctomycetota bacterium | reverse complement strand
TCTTGGCCATCGGCAGCACCTGGTAGCGCTTGAGCGTCTCCTCGCCGATGCTGTCCATCAGCAGCGTGGCGGGCTCGAACGTCGGGTCCAGTTCCATGTATTCGCAGTTGGAAAGCTTCGCGACGTAGCGGGCCATCTCGCGGTCGCTGAACGGCGGGTTCGGGTCGAGCGCGCGCTGCATCACCTTGGCCGAGTACGTCGCGACTTCCTGCACCAGGGCCAGGTCTTCCTCGGTAAAGCAGACCACGTTCTTGCTGTCGGGGCATTTGTTCAGGACCTGAATGCAGCCCACGGCGGCCTCGCCGGACTTCAGCGGCACCGAGATCATCGAGACGGTGGTGAAGCCGGTGGTCTTGTCGATCTGGTCCGAAAAGCTCGCGTCGGCGCGCACGTTTTCGTGAAACACGGGCTCCCCGGTCTTGATCACCTTGCCGACGATGCCCTGGTCCATCGCCAGCGTGACGTTCTCGAGTTCCTTGGCCTTGGCTTCGAAGAACTTTTTCTTGTTGCCGTCGAGGCCGTACAGGCTGGGGGAGTAGTACACGTTTTTGAAGCGGATGCGCTGCGTGGCCTTGTCCACCATGAAGATGGAGACCGCCTGCGCGAAGACCGTGTCCGCGACCTTGCGGATGGTGATGCCGAGGATCGTGTCGAGGTCCTCGGGCGTGATCGTCTTTTTCTGGACGAGGCTGCGCAGGAGCACGTCGAGGATGCGCTTGGCGTCCAGGCCCGTGCCGCGCGAGGAGACCCGGATCGAGGACGAACCGTTTAACGCCATAACCATTCCCCCCTCAAGGAATAGAAACAACTACCAATCTCCTTGTTTCGGCACGAAGTGCAAGACTATTAAGTCGTTCCTGGATGCACGATGGGAGGTTGTGTGGACGGTGGGCAGTGACCAGTGACCAGTGACCAGTGACCAGTGACCAGTGAGCAGTGAGCAGTGAACAGTGGACAGTGAACAGTGGACAGTGAACAGTGGACAGTGGACAGCGAACAGCGAACAGCGAACAGCAGTAGCCCATTGGGGCAGCGAAGTCGCCCTCCTGACCCCTGACCCCTGACCCCTGACCGCTGACCCCTGCCGTCCTCACCACGCCGCCGGCTTGTAGTCCTTGAAGAACAAACCCCACGCCGGCCGGCCGGTGGCTTCGCCTTCGAAGATCGGATCGACGACGCGCGCGGCGCCGTCCACGATGTCGAGCGGGGGCTGGAAGTCGAATTCCTCGCGCTTGCGCTGCGCGATCGCGGCGGGGTCTTCGTCGGTCACCCAGCCGGTGTCCACGGCGTTCATGTAGATGCGGTCGCGCGCGTAGTCCTTCGCGGACGTGTGCGTGAGCATGTTCAGCGCGGCCTTGGCCATGTTCGTGTGCGGGTGCTTGTCGGTCTTGGTGCCGCGCGAAAAGATGCCTTCCATCGCCGAGACGTTGACGATGTAGCGCGCGGGCGCGGGGCTTTGCAGCATGAGCGGCTTCAGCTTGCCGCAGAGAATGAACGGCGCGACCGCGTTGACGAGGTGGACTTCGAGCAGTTCGGGCGTGGCGATGTCGGCCAGCGCAAGGCGCCAACTGTTCTGCGTGCGCAGGTCCACCTGCTGCAGGTCGGCGTCGGTGCGCCCGGACGGGAAGATGTCCTCGCGGCGCGCGGCGTCTTCGTAGGCGTACGGGACGAGCGAGAGGCGCGCGGATTCGCGCAGGCCCACGGCCGCGCCCCGGGCGCCCGCGCCGTGCCACGCGGCCAGGCCCGAGGGATCGGCGTCCGGAGCGGCGGGTTCCAGCAGGTTCGCCGCGGGGGCTTCCAGGCGGCGCTTCAGGCCGTGGTGGTCGCGCACGAACGCCTGCGCCGGGCCGGGCAGTTGTTCCAGGGGGAGCGATTCGAGTTCGAGCAGGTGGCGGTAGAAGCCGGGCGGCCGCCGCACGGTCTGGCAGGCGTTGTTGATCAGGATGTCGAGCCTCGGGAGCGTCTGCGCGAGGTAGCGCGCGAAGAGTTCCACGCTGGGGGAATGGCGCAGGTCGAGCCCGTGGATGCGCAGGCGATCGGACCAGCCGGCGCAGTCGGCTTCCGCCGCGAACCGCCGCGCGGCGTCGTGCGGAAAGCGCGTCGTCGCCACCACGCGTGCGCCCGCGCGCAGCAGCTTGAGCGCGATGTGGTAGCCGATCTTGACGCGCGCCCCGGTCACCACCGCGACGCGCCCGGGCAGCGGCACGTGGAAGAAGCGCCGCGCGTAGTTGAATTCCGCGCAGGCCGGGCACATCGAATCGTAGAAGAAGTGCAGCCGCGTGTACGGCGCTTTGCAGACGTAGCAGTCGCGCGGCTGGGCCAATTCGCGCGCCGGGGCGAGCGCGCGCGGATCCTGCGCGGTTTCCTCGGGCGCGGGGAGCATGCGCGGCGGCGGCGGGACGAAGACGTCCGCCTGGCGCGCCGAACGGATCTCCGCCGCGTTGACCGCCGCGCGATCCTGGTTGCGGCGCTTGCGCCGGTCGCCGCGCCGGAAGGCCTTGGCGAGCTTCCGTTCGTCGCGCGTCGTGGGCCGCGAGACGCGCCCCGCGGCGATCAGCAGCGCGCGCCGCAGGTCCTCGGGCATGTCCGCCAGCAGCCCGCGGTCCGCGACGAGCCCCTCGAGGAAGTCCACGCACCGCCGAACGTCCTCGGAGGAGAAGGGGATGGGAATAGGGCCGGGGCTTGCGCCTGCAGGTTCAGGGGCGCGGTCCGCATCGCGGCGCGAAGCATCGTTCATGTGCTCAGAATACGGCGAGAGATGGGTTTTGCAGCGGGAGATTGCCCGCGCGTTCAGCCGCCGGTCAATCGCAGCAGCGAGCGGCAGTATTCGAGCAGCGTGCGGTCTTCGTCGTTGGCCGGCGGGTACTTCTGGAGCACGTCCAGGAACATGAGGCGCGCGCTGCCGCGGTTCTTGCGGTCGAACTGCAGGATCGCGAGATGCGCTTCGCAGTCGAGGTCCTTGCTCTTGGCCAGGTCCAGGCCGCGCTTGAAGGCCGCTTCGGCGTCCTGGTAGCTCTTCAGGATGCTCGCTTCGAGGGGCTTCAGGCGCGCGACCATCGCGGCGGCCTGCTGGCGCAGGTTGTTCGCTTCGGCCATGTTCCCGCGGCGCACGGCATCCTGGTAGCGCTTCTGGAGCGGCAGGTACTGCTTGGCGTATTCGTCGCGCCCCTGATAGCCCAGCGTCAGGTGCGTGTTGCCGATGCGGCGTTCGGCCAGGACGGTGTCCGCGGCCTGCTTCGCGGCGAGGAACTTCGCCAGCGCTTCCCTGGGCTTCTGCTGCTGCAGGAGCGCGTCGCCTTCGGCGATCAGCTTCCCGTCGGGCGTCTCGTCCTTCTTCCGCGCATCCTGGGCGGCGCGGTGGCGCGCCTGCGCGGCCTGCGCCCGCTGGAGCGCGCGCACGGACCAGTCGGTGCCCGTGCACTTGTCGGCCACCTGGAACCAGCGCAGCGCGACCGCGTAGTCGTCGTCCGTATGCGCGGTCTCGAACGCTTCGGCCTTCTTGAATTCCTGCTCGGCCGCGTCGGACGCATTCGCGGGCGGAGGCGCCGCGGGTTGCGCGGGCCGGCTGACGCGGACGGGGTCCTTGTCCTTGTTCAGTTCGTTGCTGGCCTCGATGTTCGCGAACTTGCGCGCCCAGAAGAGCGCCGCGGTGATCTCCTCGAGCATCGGTTCGGCGCTCTTGGGATCGCTTTTCGCGATTTCGTCGAGGATGTCGCTGGCTTTCTCGAGTTTACGGACGGCGTCGGCGTAGGTCTTGGGGTCGGCCGACATCCCGCTTGCTTTACGCAAGGTTTCGTCGGCTTCCTTCTTCAGGGCCTTGGCCTCGTCGATGGTGGCGGCGCCGGCGGTTACGCCAAGCGTCGCGAACATCCACGCCAACAGCAGCAGGCTTCGACATTTCATGGACGGATTTCCTAAAGCACCATGCGGCCATCCTGCATACACCGAGCCGATTTACAGAGAACGTGGGTTCGCCTGAATGTAGGACGAAATCCGCCGCGAAGCCTCACGCAGATTCACGCCGTGCATTCGGCGCGGTTAGTGCAGGACCCAGACGCGGTAGGTGCGCGTGGCGCTTAGCTTATCGGCGCCGCGGCGCGGGCCTTCCACCACCGCCAAGTAACGTCCGTCCTTGGAAAAGGTTCCCTTAAAGAAGACCGGGCCTTCGGTGGCGTGCTGGAGGACGAAGCGCTTCTTGCGATCGGCTTGTTTGGTCACGTCGAGGATCGCGACGCCGTAGTCGGGCGGGGTGGGGTTGCCGGCGGCGTCCACGCCTTCCTGCTTCTGGTAGGCAAGCGCCAGCCAGCGCGCGCCGGGCGAGAGCCAGAGGCCCTGCGGGTCGCCGGGGGCGTCGAAGCGCCAGACGAACGGTTCCTTTTCCGCGGGTTGAAACGCGAAGGCCTGCACGGTCATCGCTTCCGGGTGCAGGTCCAGCGCGTAGCCTTTGGGCGCCTGCGTGCCGAACTGCACGCTGCTCTGCCCGACCGTCACGAAGGCGAGGTCCTTCGCGGCTTCGCCCCAGCCGATCGAACAGTGGTATTCCGTGCCGCCGACCTGGATCGGGTGGCCCGGGCCGGCCTGCCAGCGGATCGCGAGCTTGCCCTGCGCGTCGATGCCGAAGGCCCACACGCGCCCGTCGCCCGCACCGACGACGCCGGCTTCGCCGCCGGGCGTCAGCGCCAGGGCCTGCCAGGCGTAGGTGCTGGTGAATCCCTTCAGCGGTTCGAACGAGAGCCGTCCGGTCTCGGCGCCGGTGGTGCCGTCGAGCGCCAGGACGTCGAGCGTCGCGGAGGCCGCGCCGACCTGCCCCGCGCCGGGGATGCTCTGCACGCCCACGACGCGCGTGCCGGCGGGGTCGGCCGCGATCCAGGTGATGTTGCGGTCGGCGGGCTGGCCGGCCGGATAGCGCCAGCGCACTTCGCCCGTCGCGGCGTTCAGCCGGTAGACGCGGCAGCGCGTGCGCTTTTCTTCCTTGTCGGCGACGATGGCCTTCCAACTGTGCAGGCCGAGCACCAGGATGTCGCCGCCTTCGAGCGGCAGGATGCGCATCACCGTCGGCAGCGAATAGAACGTCACCGAGTCGCGCCCGGGGGAGCGTTCGTTGCCCAGTTCCTTGGCGAGCGAAAAAGTCCAGCGTTCCTTGCCGTCTTGGGTGTCGAAGGCGTAGACGTTGGCGTCGGGGGACTGTTCGCCCACCAGCAGCGTCGCGCCGTCGGCGGTGAAGGCGAGGTCCTTGATCAGGCCTTCCGGAATCTTGCGGTCGAGCACCGGCTTGCCGGGCTTCTCGCTCGCGCCGGTGAACGGCAGGAGCTTCAGGTCGCCGGTGGCCGCTCCGACGGCGATCAGGCGCGCGTCGGGCGAGAAGGCCACGGCGGTATCGGGCACGCCCCAGGTCTGCATCCCCTCGGTCCAGCCCAGGTCCACGCGGGTGAGCGCCAGCGTTTCCGCGCCGGTTCCGGGTTCGAGGGTCTGATGGGCCTCGCGGTGGCGGGTCTTCACGCGCACCTTCACCGGGCCGGCGTCGGGGTCGAAGAAGGCGAGCGCGCGCCAGCGCTGGTCCCACTGCGCGGCCTCGACCGCGAGCGGCTTGCCGCCCTGCACGGCCTCGGCGGATTCCAGCGGGTCGGCGCTGTCGCCTTCGATCTCGACGGCGGCGCGCCCAAGGTGGACGTTGACGGGATTGCCGGGCAGCGGGTCCTGCACGGAATTCGGCGGCGGGCGCTGCAGCAGCAGCCACGCGCCGAGCCCCAGCACCAGCACGGCCGCGAGGGCCAGCACGGGCGTGGGGAACGGCTTCTTCTCGGCGGGTTCGTTCATGGCCGGCGCGGGCTATCCCTTCTTCTTCTGGATCAGGATGCCGAGCAGCGAGTAGATCGGGTTCAGGCCGCCGGACGAGGTAAGCGTGACGCCGGCCGGATTGGGATCGAAGTCGGCGAAGAGCTGCGCGATGGCCGTGGTGTCCCAGTACAGGTGCAGGCCGTCGGCGCGGTGCCCGGTGCTGCGGCGGTCGCAGAAGTTCCGGTCGAGGATCGAGTAGCGCGCGAAATCATGGCTCTCGCGGCGCAGGATTTCCTGATGCAGCAGGTTCGCGGTCGCGAAGAGCAACTGGAGCGAGAGGTAGTGCTGGAAGTGGTAGGCGACGTAGTCGCGCTCGACGGCCTCGAACATCTTCATGTTCGTGTAGCCGACGGTGGCGAGGTACAGGATCACGCGTTCGCCCGCGGCGACGCGGCGGCCGAGCGCCTCGTTGCGCACCTTCGCGCGCCCCAGCACCAGCACGCCGTCCTCGAAGCGCGCGACCCGCGGCATGAACAGCCCCATCGGCCGCGCGTGGTGGCGCACCACTTCGGAGGCGCCGCCGAGGCATTCTTCCAGGGCTTCGGGGTCGGTGCGTTGGGCCGACGCGACCATCTCGGGCAGCAGGCGCACGCGCCGTTCGGCTTCGCGCAGGCAGGCTTCTCGGTCTACGACGATTTCGATCACGGGCGCAGAAAACTCCGGTCGGGCCGCCGTCGGCGGAGGCCCGATCATTTTCGCACTCGACCGTTCGATTGCAAAGGCAAGAGCGGCGTCAGGGGCGGGCGGCCTGCGATTCGTCCGGGGGCTCGCGCTCGGCGCCGAACTGCAGGGCGCGCGCTTCGGCTTCTTCCTTGTCGGGATCGACGCCCATCGCTTCCAGCGCCTTGCGGACCTTGGTCACGAAGCCGTCGTCGAGCTTGTAGTGCAGCGCTTCGACGTTCTTGATCTCCTTCCACGCCGAATGGTACTGGTCCAGGGCGTAGTGGGTGAGCGCCAGGTCGCGGTAGATGCGCGGATCGAACTTGCGGCGCTTCTCGGCCCGCACGCGCGCCTGGTCGAGGAACTCGTAGGCCATGTTGAAGTCGCCCTTCTTCAGGTAGTCCTTGCCCAGCGACCAGAGCGGCTCCCAGAGGCGGCCTTCCTTGTCCTTGTCCATCGCCTTGCGGAACCAGGTCTGCGCCTCGATGTCGCGGTTGATGCGCGAGTAGCACTGGCCGATGTTCATGTACGGCTGGGGCAGCGAATCGTTCAAGCCCATGGTCTCTTCGAAGTAGGCCATCGCGTCCAGGTAGCGGCCCTGTTCCATCACGGCCAGGCCCAGGTTGTTGCGGTAGTCGGGCTTTTCCGGGTCGCGGTTGACGGCGTCGAGGAACATGCGTTCGGCGGCGCGGAACTGCCGGCTGTCGAGGTAAATCAGGCCCTGCGTGTTGCTCACCTGCGCGCCGTAGCGCGTGGCGTCGCTGGGGCCCTTGTCGATTTTCTTCATGAAGTCCTTGCCGTTGTCTTCCCACCACTTGCGCCACTCGGGATAATTCTTGTAGCCGAAGTTCATCCCGGTGATCTTGTTCAGGGAGCCGTGGGCCTTGATCTGCACCATGATGTGCTTGTCGCGCAGCGCTTCGATCAGGTACGGCACCGCTTCGACGGCGTTGATGATGCCGAGCATCTCGGCGGAGTTTTCGCGGATCGCGGGATCGGGATCGTTGAGGTTCTTGATGTGGTACTTGACCGACTGGGTCTCGTCCTTGCCCTTCTTGTCCTTGCCGGTCGAAGGTCCGTAATCGACGGTGTACTTGTCGCCTTCCTGAGGTTCGCCGTTGCCGTCGCGCGCGGGGACCTGCCCGGCCGCGAACACCAGCACACACACACCTATCCACGGCGAAAGCTGCTTCATGTTGGCTCCCTTAAGTACCTGAATCGCTGGCATTATACGAATAGGACGGACGCCGACTCAAGGTTATGCCTGAAAGATTTTAGGGAATTTCACGCACCTTGTGCCTGCATGCTTTTAAGTTGAAAAACGGTGCTCCTGCCTGTACTTACGGCTCCATGATCTTCCACGCGCTCCGTTATACCCCTCCGCTTCACGATCTGCCGCGTTAAGTCGCCCGCGGCCGGACCCGTTTTCGTACAACCCGATTCGAACGAACGTCTTCCATTCCTGGAATACCCGCTGGGGCTCGCTACTTTAGGAGCCGAAGGAACCGCGCATGTCCACCTCGAACCTGCCTCCGCACCCGGAGGCTTCCCCGGCCGCCTGCACGATCTCCGACCTGCCCACCTCCGGGCCGGCCTCGGGTTCGTACCGCCAGATCGTCACGCTCGCGGGCCCGCTGATCCTATCGTCCACCGGCCTGATGATCATGCAGTCCGTCGATGCGCTCTTCCTGGCGCAGTATTCGACGAACGCGGTGGCCGCGGTCGTCCCGGCCTCGATGGCCTCGCATCTGGTCATCAGCCTGTTTCTCGGCGTCGCGGCGTACGCGTCCACGTTCGTCGCGCAGTACGTGGGTTCCGGCCGGCCCGAACGCGCCGCGGCGGCGGTCTGGCAGGGGATTTACTTCTCGCTGCTCACCGGCGGGCTGGTCTTCGCGACCGCGTGGCTGGCCGACCCACTCTTCGCCTTCGTCGGCCACGCGCGGGAACTCCAGGGCCTGGAGGCCGCGGTCTTCCGCATCACCTGCTGGTGCGGGCCGTTCGCGCTGCTCGGCGGGGCGCTTTCGGGGTTCTTCACCGGGCGCGGATCGACCAAGACGCTGATGGTCGTGCAGCTTCTCGGGTTCCTCCTCAACGTGGTGCTCGACTGGGCGATGATCTTCGGGCGCATGGGCCTTCCGGAGATGGGCATCGCGGGCGCGGCATGGGCGACGGGCATCTCGCAGGCGGTCATCGCCGCGCTGCTCGCCTGGCTCTTCCTGCTGCCCGAATTCCGCCGCGAGTTCGGCACCTGGCGCGAACGCGCCTTCGACGCGGAACTCTTCCGGCGGCTGATGGTCTACGGTTTTCCCAGCGGCTTCCGCTGGGTGGTCGAATGCCTCGCCTGGACCTTTTTCCTGTTCTTCGTCGGGCGGATGGGGCCGGATGCGATGGCCGCGTCGAGCATCGCGTGGCGCATCAACGGGATCGCGTTCTTCCCGCTCATCGGGCTCGCGCAGGCGATCGCGGTCGTGGTCGGACAGGCGCAGGGGGCGAACAAGCCGGACCTGGCGGCGCGCTGCACCTGGCGCGGGCTGATTCTGGCCGAAGGCTGGATGCTCTTCGGCGCGGCCTGCTTCGTGCTCTTTCCGCGCCCGCTGATCGAATGCTTCCGCGACCCGAGCGTCTCGGCGGAAGCCTTCGCCCCGGTCCTGGAATCCGGCGTCGTGGTGCTGCGCTACGTCGCGCTGTACTGCCTGCTCGACGGGCTGAACTTCGTCTTCCTCTCGGCGCTGCAAGGCGCGGGCGACACGCACTGGACCTTCTGGACCGGCTGCGTGGTGAACTTCGGCTTCCTGCTCGTGCTCTGGTGGCTCGACCGCACCGGCGCGGGGCTGGTGTCCTTCTGGCAGGCGGCCACCGTCTGCGTCATGGCGCAGGCGCTGGTCTGGATGGCGCGCTTCCACGCCGGGCACTGGAAGTCCAAGCGCGTCGTCGAGGCCGCGCCCGACCTGCCCGCGGCTTCCGCGACTTGATTCCCGGCCGCCTTCGGCGCACAGTGGCGCGGGCCCACGGCGGAAGGACCTCATGGCGAACCGCGAAGCACCGAAGCCGGGCGAGATCCGGCTGATCTCGCTCGACCTGGACGGCACGCTGCTCCGTTCGGACAACCGCATCGGCGAACGCACGCGCACGGCGCTGAAGAAAGCGCACGACCGCGGCGTCTCGATCGTGCTCAATTCCGGGCGCATGACCCCGAGCATGGAATTCGCCGCGGAACTGCTCGACTTCGACGTCCACCTGATCAGCTACAACGGCGCGGCGGCCAGTTCGCCCAAGGCGCAGGGGCGCGCGAAGCTCTTCGAAAAACCGATGTTCCTCGACGTCGCCCGCGAACTGCTCGCCTTTGCCAAGACCCGCGGCCTGCAGCTCAACTACTACCTCGACGAAGTGATCTACAGCGAAGACGCGCCGCACCTACGCCCGCACATCGACCTGTACGTCCGAAGAACGGGCTCGCCGTACAAGTTCGTCGAACGCGCCGAAGCGCACGCCACGCGCGCGCCGTACAAGGTGCTCTTCATCGTCGATCCGAAGGTCCGCGATCCGCTGGAGGCCGAACTCGCGCCGCGCTACGCGAGCCGCGCGACGATCACGCGCACCGATCCGGAGTACCTCGAGTTCCTGCACCCTGAGGTCGACAAAGGCGTGGGCCTGCGCGGGCTGGCGGCGGCGATGGGGTTTTCGATGGAGCAGGTGATGGCCGTGGGCGACGCCGACAACGACGAACCGATGGTGCGCGCCGCGGGCTGGGGCGTGGGGATGGCGAACGCGAAGCCGAGCGTGCGCGCCGTGGCGCGCGCGATCACCCAGAACGACCACAACCACGACGGCGTGGGCGAAGCCGTGGAGCGCTGGGTGCTGGGGTAGCGGCTACTTCGCCGCCTTCAGCGCTTCGTTCAGGAACTCGACCGCCTGCCTCATCGTGTCGGTCTTCGTTTCGCCGCGCCAGCCGTGGCCCTGGCCTTCCAGCACGACCAGTTTCTCTTTCACGCCGTCCTTCTTCAACGCTTCGTGCAGGTGCTTGGCCTGATCCACGGGCACGACGCGGTCGTCCGCGCCGTGAATCGTCAGCACCGGCGGGTCCTTGGCGTCGAGGTAGGTGATCGGCGAGGCTTTCTTGACCACTTCGGCGGTCTGGTCGGCGGTGCCGAGAAAATCCTTGGCCTGAGCGAGGCGCACGGCATCCCAGTCGGTCTTGCTCGTGAAGTCGGTCGGGCCGTAAAAGTTGACGATCGCCTGCACGCGGGTGCTCGGCGCATCGGCCGCGGGTTTGCCTTCCAGGCCGTCCTTCGCCTCGGTAAATCCGGCCAGCAGCGCCAGGTGCCCTCCGGCGGATTCTCCCAGCGTGGCCAGGCGCTCCGGGTCGAGCTTCAAGTCCTTCGCGTGCGCGCGCAGGTAGCGGATCGCGTCCTTCACGTCCTCGATCTGCGCGGGAAACTTGCTCGCCGGAGCCAGCCGGTAATCGATCAAGGCTGCCGCGTAGCCTTTGGCCGCGAGCGCGGCGAGCCATTCCCTCATGCCGGCCTTGTTGCCCGCGCGCCACGCGCCGCCGTGGATGCAGACGACGATGGGGAAGGGCCCGTCGCCCTGGGCGGGCTTCGCGAGATCGAGCTTGAGCTTCTCGCCGCCGGGCTCGGCGAAGACGACATCGCGGGTCCACGCGACGGCGGCGTCCTCGGCGCGCAGCGCGAACGGAACCAGCAGCAGCGCAACCAGCCACAGGCGTCGAAGCATGAAGCACCTCTTTTAGTTGAGCGCGGAGCGAACTAGACCAGCATCAGCCCGACTTTTTTCTGCCCTACGTCGATATGGACCACGCGCACCGTCACCTTGTCGCCGAGGCGGAAGCTGCGGCCTTTCTTGCGGCCCTGGAGCAGGTGCTGCTCTTCGTAGTATTCGTAAAAGTCGTCGCCGAGGTCCTGGATGCGCACCAAGCCTTCGACGTAGCAGTCCTGCATCTCGACGAAGATGCCGAAGTCCTTCACGCCGGTGATCACGCCCGGGTGGCTCTCGCGCATGTTGCTCTTCAGGAACTCGATCTGGCGGAACTTCTTCACTTCCTCTTCGGCCGCGGCGGCCTGGCGTTCGCGCTGGCTGCAGTGCACGGCCAGCCCGCGCAGATCGGCGATGCGTTCGAAGTGGGCGCGGTTCTGGTCGCCGCCCTTGCGCTTTTTGCCGTGCGCGGGGAGCTGCTTCTCGCCGGGCGCGAAGCGTTCGTGCAGGGCGCGGTGGACGACCAGGTCGGGGTAGCGCCGGATCGGGCTGGTGAAATGCAGGTAGCGCGTGAAGTTCAGCGCGAAGTGCGGGAAGCATTCCGATGAATAGTGCGCCTGCTTCATGCTCGTCAGCATCGCCATGTGGACCGCGTGCTGGTACTCCTTGCCCTTCACCTTCTCGAGCACGTAGCGGAGCTTCTTGCGGTCCACGGGCGGGCGGATGCTCAGGCCGAACTCGCCCGCGAATTCGACGAAGTTCTCGAGCGCCTCCGGATCGGGTTCCTCGTGCACGCGGTACAGCCCGGGGATCTCGTGTTCGACCAGGTATTCGGCGATGGCGCGGTTCGCGGCCAGCATCATGTCTTCGATGAGCTGGTGCGCCCAATGGTGCGTGCGCTTTTCCCAGCCGGTGATCGCGCCGTGTTCGTCCAGCAGCAGCTTGACCTCGGGCAGATCCAGGTCGATGGAACCGTCGTCGAGCCGCTTGCGGCGCAGCGCGCCGGCGAAGCCCTTCATCTGGCGCAGCGCGTCGTAGATTTCCCGCGACGGCACCAGGTCCGGCTTCTCTTCGTCGACGGCTTCCTTCACGCGGTCGTAGGTCAGGAAGGCGGCCGAGCGGATGAAGCTGCGTTCGATGCGCGAGGCGATGGGGATCAGGTTCCGCGAGAACGTGATCGCGCACGTCAGCGTCAGGCGCGTCTGGCCTTCCTTCAGCGAGCACATGTTGTTGCTCAGCTTGGTCGGCAGCATCGGGAGCACCTGCCCGGGCAGGTAGACGCTGGTGGCGCGCTCGCGGGCTTCCAGGTCGATCGGCGAACCCGGCGTGACGTAGTGCGCGACGTCGGCGATGTGGACGAGCAGTTCGGTCTGGCCTTCGCCCAGGTTGCGGATCGCGACGGCGTCGTCGTGGTCCTTGGCGTCGGCGGGGTCGATGGTGAAGGTGACGGGGCTCGTGTAATCGACGCGGCCGGCAAGTTCCTCGTCGGCGATCTTTTCGGGGATGCGTTCGGCCTGTTCGAGCGCCTCGGGCGGAAATTCCACGCGCAGATTGAAGTTCTGGATCACGGCGGCGATCTCGGCGCGCGCCTGCCCGGCCTCGCCGTAGACCTTGACCACCTTGCCCATGGGCTTCAGGCCCGCGCCCAGGTCCTCGGGGCGTTCGATCAGTTCGATCTCGACCTTGTCGCCCTCGCTCGCGCCGGCCTTGTCGGGCGGGAGCACGTCGATCTCGGCGAAGACCCCGCGCGTGTCCGGCACGACGAAGCCCGCGGGTCCTTCGGGCGGGTCGTAGCGGCTGGTCTTGCGCAGATAAAAGGTGCCCACCAGCGTCGGGTGCGCGCGCTCGACGATCTCCACCACGCGCCCGGTGATGCGTTCGCCGCTCCCGGCGTTCCAGCGCCGCGCCTGCCGGCGGCCGTGCTGCGAACGGTTGGGCACGACGGCGACCAGGTCGCCGCTCATCGCGCCCAGCAGGTTGTCGGCGGAAATGTAGATGTCGTTGCCGGGCGGATCGGAGAGCAGGAAGCCGAAGCCGCCGCGCTTGATGTCGATGCGCCCGCGGATCGCGTTCTTGACGTGGCGCTTCTTGCGCGAGTGCTCGAAGACGTCGCGCGTCTCGTGCTTGCGTCCGCTGCGGACGGCCGGGCGCCCGCCGTCGGGCAGGCCGGCGGTGATGTCGCCCGCTTCCGGCGGCTTGCCGAACTTGCCGTGCTTCAGTTCGGCCAGGACGCCTTCGCCGACCATGTCTTCGACCATGTGGCGGAAATCGACGTAGTCCTTGTCGTCCACGCCGAGGCGCTTGGCGAGCTTGCGCTTGCGCAGCGGAATAAACCCGCGTTCGTGGACCAGCTTGAGAAGTTGCTCTCTGAGGGCGTCGAGGTCGGCCATGGCAGAGCTTTATCCGGTTTCACAGCGGAATGCAAAGCGCAGGGTCCCGGGTCCGCCCGCGAAGCATTCATGCAAGCCGTTGACTTGGTGTAAGATAGGCCGGCTCCAAAGCGAATAAGAAGCGCGCAATTATTACGTAACCTTTTCCGGGACCGGCACTCTCATACAGGTGGACGAGGACGAAGCAGCGATGGGCGACGCGGACTCGGAACTGGCCGCATCCTACAAAGCCGGGCATGCCCCGGCCTTCGAGGCGCTGTATTGGCGGCACGCCGAGCGCGTCTGGCGCTTTGCCCGGTACTTCTCGGGCAGCGACGAGATCGCCGCGGAGATCGTCCAGGAGACCTTCCTGCGGCTGGCGCGTTCGCTGCACGGGTTCGAGGGCCGCTCGCGCTTCACCACCTGGCTCCACATGGTCGTGCGCTCGGTGGCGATCGACGTGACGGCAAAGCACCGCAAGGCGCCGAAGGCCGCGGAGGACGAACAGATCGCGCGGCTGCCCGCGGAGGATTCCGAACCGATGGACGGCGCGATCTCGAAGGAAACGCGCGAGGCCGTCCGGGAAGCGGTGAGCCGGCTGCCGGAGAACGAACGCGAAGCGGTGATCCTGTGCGAATTGCAGGAACTGCCGCTGAAGGACGCGTGCGAGGCCCTGGGCTGGAGCGAGTCGCGGATGAAGGTGACGCTGTACCGCGCGCGCCGCCGGCTGAAGACGATGCTGAGTTCTTACGTGGGAACGACGAGCTGAATTTTTCCGGAGTGCGCCCGATGGACTGCAACGAAGCACGCCTGCTGGTCGATGAGCGCGTTCAGGGCGTGCTGAGCCCCGAACAGGACGCCCGCTTGGCCGGACACCTGAAGGACTGCGCCGACTGCCGCCAGGACCTGGCGCAACTGACCCGCACCCGCGAACTTCTTACCGACGCCCGCCGCGACGCGCCGCCCGACGGCGACCTGGCCCGCATCCTCCTGCGGGTCAAGGCGGACATTTCCAACGGCCCCGCCCAACCAAAGGATCGAACCATGCCTGCCGCGACTTCCGCCCCTCTGCCCGTATTCGCCACGACGCCGCGCAAGAGCCGCGCGCGCTGGAAGCTGGTGGCCGTCTCGTCCCTGATCGCCGCCGCGATGCTGCTGCTCTGCTTCAACGTCGGCCGGATGGTAAGCCCCGGGCACGAAAACCTGGTGGCCTCCGGCCGGTGGGGCGATTCGCACCGGAATATTCGGGAAGGCTTGACCATGCCCGGGCCCGCTCAGGCGCCGGTGACCGAAGAATCGAGCGTGGTCGCGAACGTGAACGACTATGCCGAGGCGGATTTGGATTCGATTGCGAAGGAAAAGGCGGAGAAAAGGGCGTACGACAAGCAGGGCGAGTTGGGATACCGCAATCCGTCCAGTTCCAGCGGCGGCGGAAGTTCCAGCGGCGGGGGCGGCGGCAGGCTGGACGATGCTGAGGGTGGGAAAATCTACTACTATGATCAGAACGCGAAGCAGCCGGACGTGCCCGCGCCCAAGTCGATGCCCGTGCCCGGCGAGCCCCAGCGCACCAACAACAAAGTCGAGGAACGCAAGAAGGAATCCGGCGCGAAGCTCGCGGACGGCGAGGGCGAGGCCAACCTCGACCGCCCCAAGATCATCAAGACCGGCGACATCACGGTGGAAGTGAAGAGTTTCGCCGAGGCCAGCCGCCAGGCCGACGCGCTGGTGGTGAAGTACCAGGGTTTCGTGGCCGACAGCCGCACCTACGACCAGCCGGGCGGGACCCGCAGCGGCCTGATCGTGATCCGCGTCGCGCCGGAGAAGTTCGAGGAACTGTACGTCGAACTTAAGAAGATCGGCAACGTGATCAACGAACGCGCGGGCGGCCAGGACATCACCGCGCAGTACGTGGACACCGAGGCGCGCATCAAGAACCTGCAGGTCGCCGAGGCGCGGCTGCAGGAACTGATCAAGAGCAAGACGTTCCTCGACAAGGTCGAGAGCCTGTTGCAGGTCGAGCGCGAGCTTTCGCGCGTGCGCGGCGAGATCGAAGGCTACCAGGGGCAGATGCGCGTCTGGCAGAACCAGATCGGCCTCTCCACGATCCGCCTGAGCCTCCAGGAGCCGCAGCGCGCGGTGCCGTCGGGCAGCCTGACGGTGGAAATCGGCAGCCTGGCCGAGGCGAAGAAGTCGCTCGACGCGGCGCTTTCCAACGTCGGCGGGCAGCTCGTCAGCGGGCAGATCGGCAAGCGCGCGGACGGGACGCTGATGGGCAGCTACACCCTGCGCGTCAACTTCGGGCGCTTCGGCGAACTGGTCGGCTCGATCAAGGACCTGGGCCGCACCGAGGACGAACGCATCGTCAACCAGCCCTTCGGCGGCGCGATTCCCGCCGGAGCCGAAGGCGTGCCCTGCGAACTGGCGCTGCAGCTGTACGAACACGCCGTGCGCCTGCCCTCGGGCAACCTGAACCTGGAAGTGCCCTCGATGTCCGACGCGCTGGGCAACCTCAAGGCGGCCCTGGCGGCCTCGGAAGGCAGCATCGTCAACAACCAGACGCAGCGCCAGCCCAACGGCGCGACGACTGCGAACATCACCCTGCGCGTGAAGGCCGGGAAGTTCCAGGGCCTGATGGACGTGCTCCCGTCGCTCGGGCGCGTGACCAACCGCCTGGTGAACGGCGAGTCCGGCCAGGTGCAGGGCGGCGCGGCCGAAGTGCCCTGCAACATCCAGCTGTACCTCTTCGAACCCGTCAAGGAAGTGCCCGCGGGCGCGATGTCAATTGAAGTGAACAAGTTCACCGCCGGCCGCGACCAGCTCTCGGCCCTCATCAAGGATAAGGGCCTGCAGGTGATCGCCTCCACGAGCAACCAGCGCCCCGACGGCACCTGGACCGGCAGCTTTACCATCGGGATCAAGGCCGACGCGATGGACGCGGTGGTCACGGACATCGAAAAGTTCGGGATCGTTAAGTCGCGCGAACTGACCGGCCTGGGCCTCGGCGATCTCTCCAAGGTCGATCCGAACGTCGTCGGGCAGGTGCGCATCACGCTCTCCGAACCGCTCACCATCGCCCCACAGGAGGACGACGCGTTTCGCCGGATGCTGCGCGATACCTTCGGTGGCTTCCTGGCCTCGATGGGCCTGATCGTCCGCGGGGCGGGGGCGGTGCTGCCCTGGGCGCTGATCTTCGGGGTCTTCGCCTGGTTCGTGGTGCGCTGGCAGCGCAAGAAGGAAGCGGCCGAACGCGCCGCCGCGGCCGCCGAAGCCGCCGCCGCGCCCAAGGCCCCGGACGCCGCCCCCGCGAGCGCGCCCACACCCGATCCGAAGGAATGACCGCGGACGCGAGATAGGTTCAAACGAAGCGGGGCAGGCCCAAGGGCCTGCCCCGTTTCACTTCCTGGAGATCGCGCGCGCTCAGGCTTCGAACGCGTCGTTCTTCTTGTGCTTCCGCCAGTACTCGTTGTGCGGGTAGCGGTAGGTGCTCAGGGATTCCGTCTTCGCGTCGAACGCCGGCGCCGCGAACTTCGCGTCGGGGTTGTAGGTGTACGCCTTCTCGCCCTTCGTGTACGGCGCGTCGGCGCGGTGCTGCAGGCACTTCAGCAGGACCTTCTGCTTCAGCGGCATGTATTCCGGCACGTGTGGCCCGATGGTCGATTCGATCTCGGCGGCGCGGAATTCGTAGTAGATCACGCGGCGCAGCTTGCTTTGCGCGGGCGGCGAACCGTGCAGCGCCAGGATGTTGTGGAAGATCACGTCGCCGGGGTTCATGGGAATCGGCGTCGCGCCCTCGGTCTGGAAGCCGCCCTTGCTCAGCCGCACGAGCGCCTCGCGGGTTTTCTCTTCGGACCACAGGTTGGAACCCGGGACGCCCCACAGGCAGTTGGTCATGTCGCTGCCGTCGAGGTAGAAATCGACGTTGAAGATCGGCTGTTCGCCGCAGAAGTCCGTCCCTGCGTCGCGGTGCCACGGCACCGACTTGCCCATGCCGGGGAACTTGAAGACCATGCTGTCCCACGTGGGGACGAAGTTGCGGCCCTGCAGGACTTCCACCGAACGCAGGATGAAGGGATGCCCGAGCAGCGCCTTGCACGCGGGCGTCTTGTCGATCACGTATTCGATGCGCGTGGGGACGCGCTTGCCGGTCTGTTCGTGCGTGCCGTAGTGGAAGTCGGCCTTGTACGGATCGTTCGCGTCTTCCTTGGCCGCGCGGTCGATCAGCGGCAGCGTCTCGTCCTGCAGGCGCTTCAGTTCCTCGCCGCGCAGCACGTTGCGGATGATCAGCAGCCCGTTTTCGCGAAAGAACTGCGCCTGCTCGGGCGTGATCTGCTCCTGCTGCGTCGCGTCGATGTGCGGGAAGATTTCCAGACTGGCCGCCGCCGTGCTCATGTCGTCTGCTCCTTTAGTAGTGGCTCTTTGCCGTTCACTGTTCACTGATCACTGTCGTTCACTGACCACTGTCGTTCACTGACCACTCGCTGTACCTTACCCCTACAAGATGGTATATTCCTCCAGTCTGCGGCCCTGTTTATCCCGAATCCTAAGGTTTGCGGCCCCGAAAGGCCCCTGCACGATGAGCAAGCCGAACTTCCACCAGATCGAACCGGTCAGCCTGGGCTTTCGGGTCTGGCGCGGCAAACCCGGCGTGATGAAGCGCCCGCACCAGCATACGGACATGGAGTTCAACTACTGCGTCTACGGTTCGATGAAGTACTTCCTCGCCGGCCGCTTCGTCACCGTGCCGCAGGGGCGGCTGGCCGGACTGTGGGCCGGGATGCCGCACCGCTTGATGGACATCGAGGCCGGGACCGAGTGCTACTGGATCACCGTGCCGCTCGCGTGGGTGCTTTCGTGGAAGCTGCCCGAAGTCTTCACCCGCAAACTGCTCAGCGGCGAACTGGCGCTCGAACCCGATCCCGCGCGCGCCGCCGAGGATCTCGCCCAGCACGAACGCTGGTCCGCCGAACTGGCCGCGAACGATCCCGAGCTGCGCCGCATCGCCATGCTTGAAGTGGAAGCGCGCATCCGCCGCTTGGCGCGCGCGCTGTCGGTTCTTGGAAAGGAGAAGGGCGCGCGCGGCAAAGGCGGCCAGGCCGAAGCCGGCCCGGCTGAAAAGCTCGCGGAATTTATCGGGCTGCATTATCAGGAGGAACTCTCGGTGGAAGATGTCGCCGCCGCCGCCGGCCTGCATCCCAATTACGCGATGACGCTCTTCAAGCGCTCCTGCGGGATGAGCATCTGGGAGTACCTGACGCGGATGCGCGTCAGCCACGCGCAGCGCGTGCTGCTGACGACGGAAGACAAGGTGCTGGACGTGGCGATGACCGCCGGCTTCGGCAGCGCGAGCCGCTTCTACGAGACGTTTACGAAAGTGGTAGGCTGCACGCCGAAGGAATACCGGGCGACGAACGGCAAGGCGCAACATTAGAAGCGCCAAGAACCAAAGGTCGCGTACCGTTCGTGTTTATGGGGGGCGGAAATATGGGGGAATCCGATGGCAAACAGATCACTGGCCAATCGCTTGGCGAATGGGTCTTTCGGCGCCGCCGTGATGTCGTTTATTGGTCCGGGATTTCATGTCACATCCAATAGTCATGTTCAGGGGAAGCAGATTTACGTAGAAGCGGGATTCCTGGGGCTGATAACCGGAGCCTTAGCGATCTCGCTTGCGCTTGTCGCGCTGAAGCGATCCAGCCTGGATAGCGACACTTCAGGCGTTGGTACCGCTAAGACGGCGATAGGCATCGCAGGCTTCGCGGTCCTTGCGTGGGGTATTGCATTGCTTTTAGGGGCGTAGAAAGGGAAGGTCTGGGACGCGCATGCTGTTCCCTGTTCCCTGTTCCCTGACCCCTGACCCCTGACCCCTGACCCCTGACCCCTGATCCCTGACCCCTGATCCCTGACCCCTGATCCCTGACCCCTGATCCCTGACCCCTGAATCCTGGCCCCTGATCCCTGCCGTCAAAGCGGAACCCAACTCGAGAACGTCGCCGCCTGCCCGCACGGCGCGGCCTGTTCGTCGATCAGGTTCCACACGGTGGCCTGTTCGATGCGGAAGCGGTTGCCCGTGCGGCTGATGCGGACGCCGCGGTAGCCTTCGCTGTAGCCCTGCCGCAGGACGTCGGCGAGGAGCTTCGCGCGGTCCTCGCGCAGGGCGGGTTCGGCGGTCAGGCGCGAGGGCATCCGCGTGAGCGCGGCCCAGTCCATCTCCCACAGGGTTAGCGCGGTGCGGTTGCCGTAGTTCAGCACCGGGTCGGCCTGGGTGCCGTGCGAGAGCACCACGATCGGCGCGTCGAAGAGCGCGCGGGCGCGCGTCTCGGGCGATGCGTCCGGCGGCAGGGCGAGCAAGTCGCGGCCGAGCCAGCGGCGGTAGCTTGAAAGGATGCGCGATGCCTGCGCGATCGCGGCGGGCGTGCGCCAGGGCTCGGCCGCCGCGGCGCATGCATTCTGCCTGGACGCGGAGCCCTGCTCGTGCGCAGACTGCTCCTGCGCAGACTGCTCCTGCGCAGACTGCTCCTGCTTCGGGTCCTGCTCCTGCGCGGAGCCTGGCAGGTCCTTGGAAACGTGGCTCACGCGCGGGTCTCCGGCGGCGCGTCGAGCGGGCGGCCCCAGAGCGTCTCGTAGGCGTACGCGAGCCCTTCGGCCTGGCGCGCGCCGAACCAGCAGACGTTGTCGCCGTCCACGAGCTGCACGCGGGCGCGTTCGAAGCCGGGCGCCGCGCGGACTTCGGCCGCGTCTTTTTCCTGAAAGTGGAACGGTTCCGACGGCAGCCAGACGGACGCGGGCTGCGCCGCGGCGGCCTCGCCCAGCGTCGTCTGCGGGTAGCGCGTCTTCAGGTCGTACGCCGGCACGGCTTCGGCGCCGAGCGTGCGCAGGTGATCGGCAATGAACGTGTCGCCGGTGACGGTCATCCACGGGTCGCGCCAGATCGGATAGAAGACGCGGCGCGGCGCTTTCCCCGCGGCGCGGCGCGCGGCCACGCGGGTTTCGATCTTCGCGAGCACCGCTTCGGCCTCCCGCGCGAGCGCGTCGCCGGTTTCGAACGCGCCGGTCAGCGCGGCGACCTCGCGCAGGGTCTCGATCCCCGCGCGCACGGTCTTGACGCCGTTGACGTAGCATTCGACGCGCGCTTTCAGGAAGTCGATGTCCTCGAGTTCGTTCTCTTCCAGGTTCACGAGCACGAGGTCGGGCTGGAGCGCGAGCAGCTTCTCGCGGCTGAATTTTTTCGTCCCGCCGACCTTGGCGATGGCGGGATCCTTGAGCAGATCGGCAGGCTTGATGCAGAAGGCGGTGATGCCCGCCAGACGCGCGCGCCCGCCGGCGGCGCAAAGCGTTTCGCTGAGGCTCGGGACGAGCGAGACGATGCGTCGGCGATCCTGCGCGCGCGCGGGATCGTGCGGCACGCCGCCGGCGTCGGTCCAGGTTTTGGAATAGTGCGCGGCATCCATGCGTGCATTTTCACCCGGCGCGCGGGCCTTCGCAACCCTCGGTCTGGGCGCCGCCGGCGCGGCGTATTCTTGGGTAAGTTCTGGAAGGCTAAGGGATTGCTATTTATTTAAAATTCACCTATATTAATGTTAGAAACGTGTAAAGGACTGGGGCGTGAAACGGCATACCTATCATCTGAAAGTTCATGACCGCTATCAGGTGGAACTCAAGTTCGACTATCCGATCGCGCGTGAACGCAAGCGCGAAGAGATCGAGGTGGAGACTTATTTCTTCGTGCCCAGCGCGCTGGACGTCAACGCCGCCACGTACAAGAAGGACGACTTCTACCAGGACCTCCAGACGTACACGCGCTACGGCACCCCCATCATCGCGCTCGCGGAACTTCTAAACCCCGCCAACGACCGCTCTCCGCTGGCCCGCATTCGCCACATGAAGCCGGGCTTGGCCACGGGCAAGCATGGCTACGGCGTCGCCGAACGCGCCGAATACGAATTGCGTATCCTCGCCTGCATCTTTCGCGGCGAGACGCGCGAACGCGGGCGGCTGGCGGCCGAGTTCCTGGCCAAGGCGCGCCCGAATCCCAAGGACTATCAGGACGCCGCGTACCTGTCGGTCTCGCTGCTGGACGAAGCCGCCGCGGTACTGAAGGCGCTGCGCGACCTGCACCGCGCATGCCTGAATCCGTATCTGCCGGAAAACGTGGAACGCGCCTTCCGCTACATGGACGAAGCGATGAGCGTGCAGTTGGAAAGCGTCTGCGGAAAGGTCTACCGCGCCTTTGCCCGCAACGCCGCGGACGCGCCCCCGGAGGCGCTCGACGCCGCAAACCGCCTGGCCGCGGCGATGTCCGGCGAGGAAGAGTACCGGCGCAAGGCCGGCTATCCGACGCTGGTGGATGCCAGCAACGGGCCGGAGGCCGCGCGGAAGAACGAGTACTTCCTGTATCGCGCCGGCGTGCTGAAGAAGTACTTCCAGAGCACGCTCTTTCTGAGCGTCCAGACGCAGCAGGGCTCGCGTTCCATCGTTTCGACGATCTCGGCCATTGCGGCCATGGCGGGGATGGCGTTCTTCATCATGGTGCTGTGGTTTCTGGATGGCGTCGCTCCGGCGGACAGCCTGCCGTACATGCTGCTGGTGGTGATCGTGTACGCCTTCCGAGAGAGCATAAAAGAAAACCTGCGCGGCTTTCTGAGCCAGCGGATGACGCGCGCGCTTCGTGACCGCGAACGCCGCCTGATCGACCGCGGCCCCACGCGCACTCAGGTGGGCCGCGCGTCCGAAGCCTTTTCGTTCCTGCCGCTGGAGCGCGTGCCGGAGGCCGTGCGAAACCTGCGCGACCCCGACGACCTGGCGGACCTGGCCGAAGACGGCCTGCCAGAATCCGTCGTCAAATTCCAGAAGCACATCACGCTTTATTCCGACCGCGTGTTCGGCATACACAAGCGCGTGACGAGCCTGAACGAGATTCTGCGCTTTAACGTCCGCCGCCTGCTTTTGCGCATGGACGATCCGCGCAAGGGCCTGACGATCATCGAATCGATGGAAACGGAGCCGTGGCAGGCGCTGGAAGGCGGCGGCTCCCGCGCGCCGCAGACGGCTGGCGAAATCACGAACGACGCGCGAAGCGTGGGCCTGCCGCGCCCCGCGGCACAGACGAACCTGCTGCGCGTCGGCGCCACGAAGGTCTACCACGTGAATCTGATTCTGCGCGTGCGGTCGCGCGGAGAAAAGGGCCGCTGGACCGAGGAACTGGAGAAGTTCAGGCTGGTGCTTTCGCGCGACGGCATCGAACGCGTCGAAGCCAACGGCACGGGCCACCTGGACGATTCCATCGCGCTGCCGTCCGGCAGCGCAAGCCTGAACGCGTCGCCTTCGGGCATTCGCCCCGCGGTGTCGGCCGATCGCGCTTGAGCGGTTTCCCTACTGTTCGTTGTCTTTGCCGGGAATCTGGACGTTGTCGGCGAAGCCGTCGCGCTGGAGTTTTTCGAAGCGGGCGAGCTGCTGCTGATTGTACGGGCTGGGGTCCAGGGCGACGGCGCCCTTGGCGATGATGAGGGCCTTCTCGTAATCGTGGTTGCAGCGCAGGGCTTCGGCCAGGCCCATCAGGTAGGTCGGGTTGCGGTTGTTGGTCAGCTTGCAGGCGGCGCGGGCGTGGTCCACGGCGTCGAAGCGGCTGCTGAAGCGCGGGTCGCGTTCGTCGGCGTACAGGATCGCGAGGTTGTGGTGGGCGTCGGCGTATTCGGGGTTGATGCGCACCGAGTTCCGGAAATCGCTCAGCGCTTTCTCGCGGTTCAACTGGCGGTAGTAGGCGATGCCGCGGTCGTTGTACGCTTCGGCGGATTCCGAATTCATGCGGATCACTTCGTCGAGAATCGGGACCGCTTCCTTGAACTGGCCGGCGGTCATCTTGCAGCGCGCCAGGTTGTGGATGTAGCGGGGATTGCGCGGCTCCTTTTTGATCGCATCCTTGTACATCTCGGCGGCCTTGTCGTAATTCCCGGCGGCGAGGAAGACGTTGGCGAGGGCGTTCACGTACAGCGCGGAAGTCGGATCGAGGGTCACGGCCTTCGAGCAACTGTCGAAGGCCTTCTGCAGGTCGCCGCCGTACATGGCCACGGTGCCCAGGTCGTTCAGGTAGCGCGCGTTGTCGGGCGCGATCGCCAGGGCCTTCTCGATCGAATCGAGGCCGCCCTTGTAGTCGCCGCCGCGCGCCTGCGCCAGGCCCATGCGGTACCAGGCCTCGGGATTCCGTTCGTCCGCGGCCACGACCCGTTTGAAGTTGGCGAGGATTTCGTCGTAGCGGTTCTTCTTGCTCGCGCGCAGGCGCTTCTCTTCCGCGACGGCCTCGGCGAGCGCCGGCGAGAGCTTGATCTCCTCGGGGGCCGGCGCGGGCTTTTCTTCGGCGGCGGCTTCGCCCGCGGGCTTCCCATCGGGCTCGGCGGGCTTCTCCGTCTTGGCGGCGGCGGGATCTTCCTGCGTGGCCACGCCCCAGCCGCCGGCGTTGAGCGTGCGCGGCACGTTCGGCGCCGGGACGGGCTTGACCGGTTCGGTGGGCCCGGGCGCTTCGATCGGCTTGACGTCGTCTTCGGCGCGTGCGCCGTTCAGCGCGCACGCGGCGGCCAGCGCCAGGAGCGAGGCGAGGGCGCGCGGCGAACGGAGGGTCCGGGTCGGCATGGGCGGCAATTTTCCCTCTCGGCGCGCCTTTCGTCCACACAAAAAGAAGAGGGGCAAGCCGCGCTTGCCCCTCGTCCCGTGTGGCTGCTCCCGGAGAAAACTACTTGGGCCAGGCGTACCAGCCGGGCCGGATGGAGGCGGACATCCCGGCGAGTTCGGCGTCTTCCTGCGCGCGCTTGGCGTCCATCTTGTTGAAGTACCGGCCGAGCATCACGCCGTAGTACTGGTTGCCCATCTTGGTGTAAGGTTCGACGCGCACGTTGGCGTAGCCCTTCTGGCGGTAGACGTCGGCTTCGGCGTTGGCCTTGTCTTCCTTGGTAAAGGTGGCGACTTCCAGCGAGTAGTACTTCGGGTCGCCGTTCTCGCCCGCGCCGAGCTTGCTGTGCTGGCGCTTGGCTTCATCGGCCAGTTTGCTGCCGGCGTAGAGTTCCACGACGCGGTGGAACCAGTAGTCGGCGGTGTCGGTGAAGCCGAGCTTCTTGTTGCTCATGCCGAGCTTGTAGAGCACTTCGTCCTGCGGGACGGCCATCACGTCGCGGTAGAACTGTTCGATCCACATGTACTGGTCGATGGCCAGGCTGTACTTCTCGAGTTCGTAGTTGCATTCGGCGCGCGCGAACTGGGCCAGCGCCTTGACGGTGCGGTCCTTGGCGCGGTCTTCGGCGATGTCGTGGCTGACCTTCGCTTCCTTGTACTTGCCCTGGATGAACTGGGCCTGGCCGAGCAGGTAAAAGGCCTCGGGCCGGTCGGGGCTCAGGACGTTGTCGTCCTGGTCGAGCCACGCCTTCATGCGCGTCTCGGCCTCGGCGCCGCGGTTGGCCTTGATGTCCTGAATGGCGAAGTTGAAGTCCGCCGGGCGCAGCGCGTTCGCCTGCGTCTCGGACGGTTTGGTGGTGAATTCGCTGGTCTTCTTCGGGCCGCAGCCGGTGACGAACGGCAGAGCGGCGAGCGGAAGCGTCAGCAACCAGGAAGCGTGGCGCGGCATGGGCGTCCCCCTCACAAGCAAGCGTGGTCCGCGCGGAACTCCGCACGGAGCATAGGCACGGTCGAACGCTTGGGGTATCGGCCCTATAAAGGAGGGGACTGAAGGCGAACCGTGCATTTTAGGGCACTGCTAGGGCGCTAGACCAGCTCGCTCAAAATCCCGTCCGCGACCGGCAGGCCCTCGCGCGTGATGCGCCAGCGGCCGGCGGTCTTTTCCATCAGGCCCACGGAACGGTACTTTTCCAGCGCGGCGCGGACGGCAGGATCGCGCGAGAGGTCCAGGCCCCAGCGCGCGCGGAAGTCCTCCGGATCGACGCCGGCGCGCAGGCGCAGTTCCAGCACCAGCGATTCGCGCGCGCGGGCCTCGGGCGAAAGCGTCTCGCGGCCGGCGGCGGGGTCGTCGCCGCGTTCCGCGGCGGACATGTACGCGTCCATCTCATAGTGATTCGTGGCGCGTTCGAAATCCACGAAGCCCGCGGCCGAGACGCCGACGCCGAGGTAGGCCTCGTTGCGCCAGTAGATGATGTTGTGGCGCGCCTCGCGGCCGGGCTTCGCGTAATTGCTGATCTCGTACTGCGGCAGGCCGCCGGCCTCCAGCCGTTCCATCACCAGGCGGTAGTGCGCGGACTCGTCTTCGGGGCTCAGGCGCGCGATCTTGCCTTCGGCGACGGCGTTCTTCAGCGGCGTGCCGTCCTCGTAGATCAGGCCGTAGGCGCTGATATGTTCGGTGCCGAGCGCGAGGGCTTCGTCGAGGTCGCGGGCGAGGTCGTCGGGCGTCTGGCCGGGCAGGCCGTGCATCAGGTCGATGGAGACGTTCTCGAAGCCCGCGGCGCGCGCGAGCGCGACGGCCTCGCGGCCCTGGTCGGCGCCGTGAATCCGCCCGAGCAGTTTGAGCAGGTGCGGCCGGAACGACTGCACGCCGAAGCTGATGCGGTTGACGCCGCGCGCGCGCAGGAGGTCCAGCTTGGCGGCCTCGGTCGAACCCGGGTTCGCCTCGATGGTGAACTCCTCGACGGCGCGCAGGCCGACGTGGCGTTCGAGCAGGTCGAAGAAGCGCCCGAGTTCCGCGAGGCCCAGCGCGCTGGGCGTGCCGCCGCCGAGGAAGATCGTGCGCGGCGCGTAGGGTTCGCCGGAGGCCGCGCGCAGGCGCGCGGTCTTCGCGGCCAGTTCTTTTTCAAGCCCGACGAAGTAGCGGCGCGGGCGTTCGGACGAGTAGAGTTCGCTGGCGAAATCGCAGTAGGTGCAGATCGCGGCGCAGAAGGGCAGGTGGATGTACAGGCCTTCGGGCCAGAGGCGCGGGTCGCGGGCGAGCGCCTGAGGCGGCGCGGCGGGCGCTAAAGGTTCTTGCGGCAAGGGCGGGCACCTTTCATCATAGCCATCCTACGCGCGAAGGGTCACGCGTTCCACCGGGTTGCGAGGTGTCGATGCCGCACGTAACGGGCCTTTTCCTCTATCCGATCAAATCGCTGGACGGGATCGCGGTGACGAGCGTGACGGTGCTCAAGTCGGGCGCGCTGCTGCACGACCGCGAGTACGCCAT
>JAHCJK010000066.1 GCA_026184295.1 Planctomycetota bacterium | reverse complement strand
CGAAGTTGCTGACGATCGAGCCGCCGCGTTCCGGATTGGGTGTGCAGCGCATCTTGCCTTCCACGACGTCCCAACTGCCTTTGGGCATCTCCCAGCCGGTCATGTCGGCGCCGTTGAAGAGTTTCTTCCAGGAAGGATCGTCGGCGGGCGGCGTGGCGATGGCCAGCAGGTTCGCCTTGGCGCCCTGCGCGGCGGGCAGATCGGGCGGCTTGGCCGGATTGAGCTTCTCCTCGCGCGACTTCTGTTCGAAGATTTCCTTGGGCGTGAGTTCGCGGGTCTTGGTCTCGGCCGGAGCGACGACGGGCACGGGCCGTTCGACCGCCCCGGAACTCGACGACGGCGCGGGCTTGACCGGAAGCGGCGCGGGCTTGGCCGGCGCCGGATCGGGCGTGGGGGTCGAGGACGAACTCGAAGACGCATTGGATGCGGTCGTGGACGGCGGCTTCTTGGAACCCTGGCTGGAAAGGATCACGAGCACGAGCGCGAACGTCACCAGCATCCCGCCGATCAGAAAGACGGGCAGGTTGTTCTTCTGGGCGGGGGCGTGTTCTTCTTTGCCGCGCGCGGTGGCGACGCGGTTGGGCGAGTCGGACTTGGGCCGGCGCGCCGGCGTGGAAGCCGTGCCGGCGATCATTTTGGCCGTGGAACTGGAGATGGCTTTGACGACCGGTTCGGTCTTCGTTGGGGCTTGTTTGGCGAGGCATTCCTTACAGAAAATACGATCTGGCGAGAGAGCGAGCGACTGCTGCTTGTCGTCGGCGCTGGCGCGCTTGCCGCAGGAGTCGCAGTAAAAGATCTCCATGACGCTCCCCAACCTTTGTGGGTCTAGTTACTTAACACAAAAATGAGGTCCGCGCTATTCGATAAGTCCGGGCAGCGAGTGTTTCAAAGCTTTCAACGGGCAAACCTTTCCTCGGCCCCGCGGCTCTTTTTTCGAACCATTTGCACGCCTTATGCGTATCAGTGGGTGACATACCCTCGGGGCGGAAGTTTTGTCGATTTTTCGGGAAAGGGCTCAGTTCGCTGTCTGAATGAATGGACGCGGAAAGCACTTAATCGGCAAAGGCCACAAGTGCATCCGAAACCCGGCTCTTCAAGGGTGACCGGGAAGCAGATTTGACCCCCGACGACGGGAGCCTTACTATGTCCAGAACCGCAACCGCCATGGAATCGAGAACAGCCTTGAACCCTGTATCCGCTATCCAGATACCGGATTGTGTGATCAGCCGCAAAATTACGGAAGGCGGCTGCGCGGAAATCTACGAAGGCACCGACATCGATACCAAGCGCAAGGTTGCGGTCAAGGTTCTGCACGCGCGCCATCTCAACAACAAAGCCGAACAGAAGCGCATGCTCAACGAAGGCGCGCTGGGCATGCGCATGCGCCACTGCCCGTACCTCGTCGAGACCCTGAAGATGGGGAAGATCGGCGAGCGCCCGTACATCATCTTCGAATACATCCCGGGCATGACGCTGCGCGAACTCATCCGCGAATACAAGATGCTGACGAATTCCGAAGTGGTCCAGATCGCCGGGGCCGTCGGGCGCGCGGTGCGGCACATGCACCAGGCCGGCTTTTACCACAAGGACATCAAGCCCGACAACATCATGCTCGACGGCAAGGGCACGATCAAACTGATCGACCTGGGCTTCGCCGAGACTTTCTCGAGCGTGAAGTTCAGCTTCTTCGGCCGCACGCTGGAAGGCAGCCCCGCCTACATGGCGCCCGAACTGATCCGCACCAAAAAGCCTTCGATGTCCACCGACATCTACGGGCTCGGCTGTTCGCTCTTCGAGGCCGCCACGGGGCATACGCCCTTCCCGGCCGACAGCGACCAGCAGGTGCTCGAAAAACAGTGCGACATGGCCCTGCGCCCGGGCGCGATCGTGGACGAGAACCCCGACATCTCGCCTTTTACGCAGAAGATGATTCTGACGGCGCTGGAAAAGAACGCGGATTACCGCCACAAGTCGGCCGACGAGTTCCTGCTCGACCTCGCGCGCAACCCGCTCACGCAGCAGAGCGACCGCTTCGCGCTCCCGCAGGGGCGCTGGATGCGCAACGCCCGCTGACGGCCGTCAGCCCAGTTTCCCGAAAATCTCGCGCGCGATCACCATCCGCTGGATCTGGCTGGTGCCTTCGCCGATCTCGAGCAGCTTCGCGTCGCGGAAGTAGCGTTCCACGGGAAAATCCTGCGTGTAGCCGTATCCGCCCAGCACCTGCACGGCGTCGGTGCAGATGCGGTTGCACTGTTCCGACGTGTACAGCTTGGCGATGCTCGCCATGCGGGTGCAGTGCGCGCCCGAATCGCGCAGTTGCGCCGCGCGGTAGGTGAGCAGCCTCCCGGTCTCGATGCCCACGCTCATGTCCGCGATCATGGCGCCCACGGCCTGGAAGGTTGCGATCGGCTTGCCGAACTGCCGGCGCTCCGCGGCGTAGGCCACCGCGGCTTCAAAGGCCGCGACGGAAAGCCCCACGCCCAGCGCGGCGATGCCGACGCGCCCGCCGGTGAGCGTATCGAGGAAGATCTTCCAGCCGTCGTTTTCCGTGCCGAGCAGGTTCTCGGCGGGGACTTCGGCGTCCTTGAAGACCAGTTCGCCCCAGTCGCTGCCGCGCATGCCCAGCTTCTTGTCGCCGGGGCCGACCTGGAAGCCGGGCGTGCCCTTCTCGACGACGATCGCGCTGATGCCTTTCGGCCCCGAGCCGGGCGTCGTGGAGACCGCCGCGACGAAAAGGTCGGCGACGTGCGCGTTGGTGATGAAGATCTTCGAGCCGTTCAGGACGTACTTGTCGCCCTTGCGCACGGCCTTGGTGGCCAGGCCGGCCGCGTCGCTGCCGGAACCGGGCTCGGTGAGCGCGAAGGCGCCGATCTTTTTGCCCGCGCACATTTCGGGGAGCCACTTCTTCTTCTGTGCTTCGCTGCCGAAGCGCGCGATGGGCGAGGTCGCCAGGCCCACGTGGGCCGCGACGCTCAACGCCGTGCTGGCGCAGGCCTGCGCGAGTTCCTCGACGACGGTCGCGGCGCAGAGCGCGTTCAGGCCCATGCCGCCGTAGGCTTCGGGGACGGGGACGCCCAGGAGCTGGAGTTCGCCCATGCGCGACCAGATCTGCCGCGGGATGCGTTCCTTCGCGTCGATCTCGGGGGCGAGCGGCATCAGTTCGCTGCGCGCGAAGGTGTGCGCGGTCTCGCGCACCAGGCCCTGTTCCTCGCTGAAATTCGGCGCGTCGAACGCTTCGGCGTTGGGCATGGAGTCTCTCCGCGGGTTCAGGCCAGAAGGCTTAGCACGCCCGCGCCCTCTTGGGAAGCATTAAACCCGGCCGCCCGCTCATCAATTCCCAACAAACACGCGCGCGCGGAAGGCAATTCGGTCTTGACTCTTAACGCGTTTTGAAAATAGTGGCTCCGGTTCCGAAAGAAACCGCGCCGTGCGCGTAAGCGCAACGGGACGTGTGGGGGCGATTCGAGCATTTTCAGGAGGAGGCGCAGGATGAAATTCGACGGAAAGATTCTCGTGATCGGGCTCGGCGGCGTCTCGCGCTGCACCCTTCCGCTGCTCTTCAAGCACCTCGACGTGCCCGCGAAGAATTACACGGTCATGGATTTTGCCAACGTCGAAGCCGACGCGCGCTGGGTCAAGGAACAGGGCGCGAACTTCGTGAAGGATAAGATCGAACGCCCCGGCTTCGGCGAGAAGCTTTCCAAGTACGTCGGCAAGGGCGACTTCATCATCGACCTGGCCTGGAACATCGGCTGCGACGACATGCTGCAGTGGTGCCACGACCACGACGTGATGTACGTCAACACCAGCGTGGAACTGTGGGACCCCTACGAGAACAAGGACAGCGCGCGCCCCACCGACCGCACCCTGTACGTCCGCCACATGTCGATGCGCAAGATGATGGCGAAATGGAAGAGCGTCGGCGCCACCGCGGTCCTCGACCACGGCGCGAACCCCGGCCTGGTGCAGCATTTCACCAAGGAAGCCCTGGAAGACATGGCCAAGATGTGGCTCGCCGAGCACGCCAAGGACGCGCGCCACGAACGCATCGCCGACGCCTTGAAGAGCAAAGCCTACAACAAGCTTGCGCACGCCCTGAACGTGAACGCGATCCACATCAGCGAACGCGACACGCAATTGACCGCCAAGCCCAAGGAAGAGAACGAGTTCGTCAACACCTGGTCGATCGAAGGCTTTTACGAAGAGGGCACCTCGCCGGCCGAGATGGGCTGGGGCACGCACGAACGCCACCTCCCGCCCGGCGCGCACACGCACCTCTCCGGCCCGCTCAACCAGATCTGCATGGAAAGCTTCGGCATCAACACGTGGGTGCGCTCCTGGGTGCCCTGCGGCGAAATCCTGGGCATGGTCATCCGCCACGGCGAAGCCTTCTCGATCTCCGAGTTCCTTACCGTCGTCGAGGACGGCAGCCCCGTCTACCGCCCGACCGTGCACTACGCCTACTGCCCGTGCGACATGGCGATCACTTCGCTGCACGAACTGCGCATGCGCAACTACGAGATGCAGCCGCGCCAGCGCCTGATGAACGACGACATCACCCAGGGCCGCGATGAACTCGGCTGTCTGCTGATGGGCCACGACTACAAGAGCTGGTGGATCGGCTCGCTGCTGGATATCCACGAAACCCGTAAGCTGGTCCCGAACCAGAACGCGACGACGCTCCAGGTGGCCGCCTCGCTGCTGGCCGCCGTGAAGTGGATGATCCGCAACCCCAAGGCCGGCGTGAAGCTCCCCGACATGCTCCCGCACACGGAGATCCTCGAGGACGCCAAGCCCTACCTCGGGCCGTTTGTCTCGAAGCCCGTGGACTGGACGCCGCTCGATAACTGGGAAAAGTACCACGGCACCCTGCGCCCCAAGCCGAATCCCGAGGACGCGTGGCAGTTCAATACGTTCCTGGTGAGCTACTAACGCCGGAACGGCAGGGAACAAAAGGGGTCAGGATTCAGGGATCAGGGGAGGAGCGGCGATGCCGCCCTCTCCTTTTTCTTTGGTGGTGCCAGAATTTTAGGGCAAGCAGTGCGTCGGCACGCACCTTCCCTGACCACTCACTGTTCACTGTTCACTGTTCGCTGTTCACTGACCCCTGGCCCCTTACCCCTTCATGCTGCGTTCGCCGATCACGCCAAATCCAGCAGATGTTTTGACGGCATCTGGTCGATGGCCCAGTTCGCGAAGCAGCCCATCGTGCCGCAGTTGACGCAGCGGACGCCGGCGTAGACGCGCGCGACTTCGCCCTTCTTGTCGAAGGTGTAGCCGACGGCGAGTTCGTGGACCTCGCAGGCGCATTCGACGCAGCGGCAGCGCACGGGCGTGGCCTCTTCCCAGCGTTCTTCGCAGTCCAGGATCAGGTGCTCGGTGCCGCAGTTCAGGCAGGTGCGGCGCACGGCCTGCTCGGCGGGGTCGCCTTCGAGCAGGAACGCCTTGCTCCCGCAGGGGCAGATGGCGACACGGAACGCGTCGATCGAGCGCGACTGCCGCTCGGAGGCGAAGGCTTCCAGGTAGGCCAGGAGGTCGCGGGCTTCGGTGCCGCGCCACCAGGGCCCGGAGGCATCGATGGTCATGGGTGGGCGCCGGAACGGCGCCGAAGCTCCTGAAGCATGTTGCAGAAGAGCGCGCCCTGCTCGATCGCGTCGTCCAGCGCCACGTGGGTGTGCGGCGCGGGGTCGAACCACGACGAGGGCATGTTGCGCTTCACGGCCTCCCGATAATCGCACGCCAGCAGCGCCATCGCAAACGTCTTCATGTCCAGCGCCGAGTGGCTGAAGGGGCTCTCGCCCGCGAAACGGATCAGGTACCAGTAGACGAAGGTGAAGTCGAAGCCCGCGGGGTACGCGACGAAGACCGGCTTGCCCGGCAGGCCCTTCAGCCAGCGCACGTACGCGGGCAGGGCCTCGGCGGGATCGCGCGGGTCCTTGCGGCAGGCGGCCCAGGCGGCGGGCTCGGTGGCCCACCATGCCATGGTCTTAGGATCGCCGGCCGCGCCGGGCAGGAGTTCCAGGTTGGCCTCGAAGGTGCCGGCGAGCTGCTTGTCCGCGGTGTAGGCGGCGGAAGCGAAGCTGAGCATCGAGTGCGGGCCCGGGATCGGCCCGTCGGTCTCCACGTCGGTGCTGACGTAGATCTCGCGGCTCACACCACGATGACCTTGGCCGGAGGAATGCCGTTGAAGACCACGGCGCTGGCGCAGGAGTACGCGCCGATGTTGGGGACGTAGACGACCGAGCCGACGTCGAGTTCCGGGAGATCCTCGTTGAGCGAGATCGTATCGAAGCTGTCGCAGGTCGGGCCGGCCAGGATGCTGGCATACTTCTGCGTCTTCACCAGCGTGCGGAACTCGTACTTGCAATGGTCGAAGACGATGCCGGAAAAGTCGCCGTAGACGCCGTCGTCGAGGTAGTAGTAGTTCTTGTTGTTGCGGATGCTGCGGCCCACGACGCGGCAGATGAGCATGCCCGAGGGCCCGGAGAGCGCGCGGCCGGGCTCGGCGATGATCTGCACGTCCTTGGGGAAGAGGCGGTCGAGTTCGCGGCGCAGCTTGGACGCGAAGGTGTCGAGCGAGATCGAGTCGGACTTGAAGTGCCGGATCGGAAAGCCGCCGCCGATGTCCACGATCTTGAACGGAAGCCCGCGGTCGAGCGCGTTCTTGCGGATGTTCGCCGTCACTTCCAGCGCGCGCTGGTAGTTCTCGAAGTTCGTGCACTGCGAGCCGACGTGAAAGCTCACGCCTTCGGGCTTGAGCCCCAGCGCCTTGGCCTTGGCCAGCATGGGGACGATCTGTTCGTCGTCGGCGCCGAACTTGAGCGAGAGTTCCACGATGCTGCCCAGGTTGGCGACCTTCAGGCGCGCGAGCACGCGGCAGCCGGGGTGGTGCTTGGCGATCTTGTACAGTTCCGGCTCGCTGTCGAAGGTGACGAAGTTCACGCGGGCCTTGCGCGCGAATTCCAGGGCCTCCGGGCGCTTGACCGTGTTCGCGAAGATGATGCGGTTGGGCTGCACGCCCTGCGCGAGCACGTGGCGCATCTCGCCTTCGCTGGCCACGTCGTAGGCGCCGCCGAGGTCGCGGAAGGTCTTGATGATGTCGGGGTGCGGATTGGCCTTGATCGCGTAGTACAGGTCCACGCGGGGCAGCAGGCGCTTGAAGCGCTTGTACTCTTCGATCAGGACGCGCTTGTCGAGCACCAGCAGCGGCGTGCCGTGCATCTTCACCAGCGCGCGGATGCGCTTCGGCAGGCTCATCTTCATGATCGACGCGGGCGTGCGGTGGACATCGGAGGTGACCCACTGATCGGGATTCAGGACCGGCTTGGCGTGGACGAGTCCCATCCGGTTGGCGGCGGGCTTGGGAGCGTTCTGCAGGCGTGGCGCGGTTCCCACCGGTGTGATCTCCAATGCGGACGAAAGGTTCGACGAGGATGGTCTTTATGTGTATCGGAGCAACGTGTCAATACGAAAAGGCGGAAGCCTCGCGGCTTCCGCCTTTTTCAGGGCCCGGCGCGCGAAAAAGCGGCGCGGCGGACCGTGATTCGAACACAATCCTTACCGATTGAGCGCGATGCCCGTGCCGTCCATCCCGCCGTCGAACATGCCGAGCAGGCTCGCGCGCGTCCACTTCGCGTCGAAGTAGCCCATGTGCCCGCCGCGCGGGAGGACCGTCACCTTGTCGGCGGCGCTGCTCTTGAGCAGGCCGGCCACGCTGCCGTCGGCGTTCAGCGGATCGTTGGCGGCCAGGATCGCGCGCACGTTCGAGCCCGTCTGCGCCAGCACGTCGGCCATCTCGCCGTAGCCGAGCAGGCGTTCGGCCGTGTTGCGGGCGTCCACCGACTTCCAGTAGGGGACCACCAGGCCGCCGAAGTAGTGCCCGAAGTTCATCGCTTCGGCGTAGGAGATGCGTTCCTCGCGCAGGTTGGGGCTGTCGCCGGTGGGCAGGCCGATGCGCGGCGCGCCCATGCGCTTCAGGTCCGCGTCGAAGGTTCCGTCCACGAAGTCGATCGCTTCCTTCAGGTCCTCGCGGAAGGCGCGGGCGAGCGCGCATTCCATCTTGCGGGCTTCGAAGGAGCGGGTGACGGGTAATTCGCGCGGCAGGTTGTAGAAGGTCTTGAAGAGTTCCACCTTGGTGAAGTCGAAGCTGTAGTAGCCGTCGAGCTTGCGGATCGATTCGGCGAAGCTGACCGGGGCCGAGTACGCGCGCACCGCGTCGAGCTTGAAGGGCAGGGCGCCTTCCTGGTCCAGGCGCGCCATCTGCAGCGCCAGCGTCCCGCCGTAGCTGATGCCCACCACGCCGATCTTGCTCACCTTGGCGCGCGCGCCGGACTGCTGCAGGAAGGCTTCGACCACCTTGCCGGCCAGGCGCGCTTCGAAGTCCAGGTTGCCCGGCACGCCGTGGCGGCTCGCTTCCACGAAGCCCTTGCTCATCACCGAATCGAAGGTCAGGACGTGCTGGCCGGCTTCTTCCAGCCAGGCGGTCCAGAGGTTCGCGAAGTTGTTGTCGGCGCGGCCGAAGGTCCCGTTCAGGATCACCACCAGCGGCGCCTTGCCGCCGCGCAGGCTCGCGCGGACCTTCAGGTCCTTCTTGAAGCCCGGGACCTTCAGCTTCATCTCTTTGCAGCCCGGCTTCGCGTCCGGCACGACGAACGCCCCGGTGATCGTCGAGTAGAGCCCGTCCTGCCAGGGGTGGTCGGCCAAATCCTTGTCGGAGACCGTCGAGGCCGAGACCGAGGTAACCAGCAGCGCCACCGCGCAGAAGGCCATCGTGAGGTTGCTTTGAATCGTTTTCATCTTCGTCCGTCCCATCGCTGAATGCCTGTTCGTTGCCCACCTATTCATGGGAAACGATAAAAGCGAGTTACAGGCCAAATGGGCCGGAATCGAACCGTCTTTTAATGTATTGATTTAAAAGAGATTACAAGATCGCCAGGCCGCCGCCTCGACGCATGATTGTTGGCGGATCGAACGGGTGACACGCGCTGTCAATAAGAGGTGTTCGCGCGCCGAACGGCACGCGGGACCTGCCTGTTTTACAGCACCACCAGATTGTCGCGGTGGACGACCTCTTCGAAGAGAAACTGCCCCAGGTCGCGGGCGGCGTCGGCGGTCTTCTTGCCGCGAATCTTCTCCACTTCGACGCGGCTGTAGTTGCTCAGCCCGCGCGCAAAGGGCTTGCCGTCCGGCCCGCTCAGGCTCACCAGGTCGCCGGCGTCGAAGTGCCCTTCCACGCCCACGATCCCGCTCGGCAGCAGGCTCTTGTGGCGCTTGACCAGGGCGTCCCGCGCGCCGGCATCGACCTTGATCGTCCCCTGCGTCCGCCGCGAATACGCCAGCCAGCGCTTGCGCGCGGCCATGCGGTCGGCGCGCGGTTCGAAGTACGTCCCGATGCGGCGCCCTTCCATGATCTGAAGCAGCACCGCGGGGTCCTGCCCGCCGGCCAGGATCATCGCCTCGCCGCTGCCGGTCACGATCTTGGCCGCCTCGAGCTTGCTCACCATGCCGCCGGTGCCCAGACTGCTGCCCACGGGGCTCGCCCAGGCTTCGACCTCGGGCGTGATGCGCGGGACGTAGTGCACCAGCTTCGCATCGGGGTTTTCGCGCGGCGGGGCGTCCATCAGGCCCGAAACGTCGCTGAGGATCACCAGGATCTCGGCCTCGGCTGCCACGGCCACCAGCGCCGAGAGCGTGTCGTTGTCGCCGAAGCGAATCTCGTCCACGGAGACGGTATCGTTTTCGTTGATGACGGGCACCGCGCGGCGTTCGAAAAGCGCTTCGAGCGTGTTGCGGGCGTTCAGGTAGCGCTTGCGGCTTTCCAGGCCGTCGCGGGTGAGCAGCAACTGCCCCACCGCGTGCGGCGCGCCCGCGAAGCGCAGCCGCCGGAAGGCCTGCGCGTAGAGCTTCATCAGTTCCACCTGGCCCGCGGCGGCGCAGGCCTGGCGTTCGGGCAGCGACTTCGGCTTTTCCTTGAAGCCCAGGGCTCCGCAGCCCGCGCCGATCGCGCCGGAGGTGACGATGGCCACTTCCTTGCCCGCGGCCCAGAGCTGCCCCACGGCCGTGGCGAGCTTGACGATGTAACGCCGGTCCACGTGAATCCCGCCGCCGGTGACCAGGCTGGTCCCGACCTTCACGATCACGCGCTTGGCCGACGGCACGCCGGCGCGCTCGGGCGCTTTTTCGATGCGTTGCGAGATGGAAGCCATGCTGGGGATAGGGTTATAGCCGCCGCGGGCACGTTCACAACTGCGCCCGCCGGCCGCGCTCCTTTATAAGGACGGCGCTCAGGGCCGCGCCGCGGCCTCGAGGTCCCGCGCCTTCCGCTCCGCCGCGCGCGCGCCTTCTTCGTCGCCCAGCAGCCGGCAGGCCTGGGCGAGCATCGTCCAGCCCGCGGGGCAGCCGGGGGCGATCGCGGTTGCCGCGTGCCCCGCGCCGCGCATGCGGCGCAGGTGCTCGGTGGCCTCCTCGCTCCGCCCCGACTCCTGAAACTGCTTCGCGATCCGCGCTTCGAACCCGCCCCAGGCGAGGTAATCGGCGGGATTGCGCGGATCCATGAAGGCGCGGAAGGCATCCACGGCGCGCGCGGACTCCGCGAGCCCCGCCGCGTTCTCCACGGCCAGCGCCGCGGCCACGCGGGCGCGCTGCGCGCGCGGTTCGCGGACCTTCATGCGTACCGCCGTCTGAATCGCCTGGATGGCCTGGTCGATCCCGTTCAGCGCCACGAGGGCCTCGGCGCGCACCGCCCACAGCCGGGCGGCCTCGGGGTTGTTCCGCAGCGCCGGCTGCTCGACGAACCGGTCCACGAACGCGAGCGCGTCGGCGGCGCGGCGTGCTTTCAAAAACGCGTCGGCCACCAGTTCGGCGTTCTCGATCCCGGGCGACCCGAGCGCCTCGGCCTGCTTCGCGGCCTCGCTGCAGCCGTCCACGTCGCCCCGGGCCGAAAGGATGCGCGCATGCAGCAGCGCGGTCTCCGCGCGGCCGGGCTTCGCGGCGGCGGCGGCCTGCCGGTCCCGCTCGGCCTCGTCCAGCAGCCCCTGGCGGCAGCGCCACAGCGCGCGCGCTTCCAGGGCCTCGGCCCGCGCTTCGGCGCGCGTGGGATCGCCGGCGGGCCGGGCCTCGGCGGCGCGCACGGCTTCGTCGGGCTGCGCGGGCGTCCAGGGCGCGGCGTCCGCGTGCGCGGCCGTCTGCTGCCGGAGCGAATGGCGCGACCAGTACAGGTCGGGCGAGAGCACCAGCGAGGCGTCCAGCAGGTCCTTGGGCGCGCCGGTGCGGTCGTTCAGGCGGTCGAGCAGGCTGCGCGCGACGGCGCTGCGGTCGAGCCGCGCGCGCAAGTCGCGCGCCTCGTCCTCGCCCACGCCGTCCAGCCTGAGCGTGCGTTCGGGCCAGACGCGCCACGGCATGAGCGGGAACTGCGCGCCGCCGCTGAGCAGCGTGCGCGGGGCGGCGAATTCCAGGAGCATGTTGTCGTCGGTGTGGATTTCGGCCCCCGCGCAGAGCTGCTTCAGGCGCGCCCCGTCGGCCATGAAGCACGCCATGAACTCCTCGATGCGGTGAAAGTTCACGCTCGCCAGGAGCGCGTGCACGCGCTCGGGCCGCATGCGCGCGGCGAGCGCCGCGTAGTCCTGCTCCAGCGGCTGCTCGGAGCCGATCAGCAGGTAGTCCGAGCCGGGGTAGACGCACCAGAGCTGGCCGTGCGGAAAGACCTCGGCGAAGGTCGCCATCACGCTCTTGAACTCGCGTTCGCTCATCCCGTAGCGGTGCAGCCACTGGCTGAAAATCCCGCCGGGCTTCAGGCGCTCGCGGCAGAGGGTGAAGGCCTCGCGCGTGAAAAGGTTCCCGATGCCGGCGATCCACGGGTTCGAGGGCTCGCTGGCGATCACGTCGTAGCGCCGGCTGGTCAGGCGCAGGTGGTTGCGCCCGTCGTTGATCAGCACCTGCACGCGCGGTTCCGCCAGCGCGGAGGGATGCTCCTCGCTCGCGTATTTCAGGCCGCTCCATGCGCGGAAGAACCACGCCGCCTCCATCACCTCGGGCGAGATCTCCACGATGTCCACGCGCTCGACCCCGGGTGGCGCCAGCGCCGCGCCCGCGCTGATGCCGGAGCCCATGCCGATCACCAGCACTTCCTTGGGCCCGGTCTTGTGGAGGAGTTCGGGCACCAGCGTCAGGCCCACCTGCGTGCTCATGTCGGCGCTGTCCTTGCCGCCGCTGGCGTCGGGCTTGCCGCCGACGGTCATGGTCAGCATGCCGGTGGAGGTCTTCAGCACCGCGACCGAGGCCGAGGCGCCCTCCTTATAGTAGAGCTTCTCGTCGCCGAAGCCGGTGGGGAAGGCCTCGAGGAAGCGCCCTTCGCGCGCGGCCTGCAGCGTCTCCGGCGAGGTGCGCATCAGGTACGCCCCGGAACTCATGCGCAGCGGATTCCAGCGCGGCGCGAACGTGAGCGCCAGCGTCGCGAGCAGCAGCAGCGCCGCCAGCACGGCGGGCCGCCTGCCCGAGCGATCGCGGCGGCGAAGAAAGAGCGCGATCCCCGGCAGCGCGTACAGCCACGCGCCGGCCTGCAGCGTGCTTTGAATCTGAATCAGCGGCATCAGCACCAGCCCGCCGGCCAGGCTGCCCAGGATCGAGCCCGTCGTGTTCACGGCGTAGAGCGTGCCGACGGTCTTGCCGACGCCGCCGGACGTCCGCGCGCGCGACTGCACGGCCTGGAGCGTCAGCGGCATCGTCGCGCCCATGAGAAAGGTCGGAAAAAAGAGCAGCGCGGCGACGCCGAGCGCCTCGACGAGCATCAGCACGCCGAAGCCCCACTGGCTGCCCACGGCAATCAGCCAGAAGAAGAAGATCGGTCCCATCCCCAGCAGCGCGACCACGGCCATGCTCAGCACGCCGATCAGCAGGAGCACCTGCGCGAGCGCGCCGATGGGATCCTGAAGCCGCGGGGCCACGCGCGAGCCCCACGCGCCGCCCACGGCCAGCCCGAGGATGAAGACCGCGACGATCAGGCTGAAGGCGTAGGTCGAGGAACCGATCGAGAGCGAGAGCGCGCGCGTCCAGCCGATCTGCGTCGCCATCGCCGCGAAGCCGGTGATGCCGAAGACCAGGATCGCGAGCCGGATGGTGGGTTCGGGGATCGGCGGCGCCTCGCCCGCCGGGGCGGTCTCCTGCGCGGCCACGGGTTCGGTCGCTTCGGAGTCGGCGGGGGCGCCCTGCAGCCGTCCGGCGAGCATCGCCGCGCCGCCCAGGACCAGATTGCCGACCACGGCCACGAGGTTCGTGCCTTCGCGGCCGAGTTCCGGCAGGAGCAGAAAGCCCGCGCCCGCCGCGCCGACGACGGCGCCGAAGGTGTTCACCGCGTACAGCGTGCCCGCCGAACGCGACATGCCCATCGGCGAGCGCGTCATGAGCTGCGAGAGCACCGGGAGCGTCGCGCCCATCCCGGTCGTCGGCAGCAGCAGCAATAAAAAGGAGAGCGCGAAGCGCGAAGGCGCGAGCGCCGCGCCGCCGGTCTCGCCGTAGAGCCCCGCGTACAGCGGCGCGGCCGCGTCGAAGAGCAAAGGGAGCAGCGCGCAGTAGACGCCGATGCCGATCTCGATCAGGCCGTAGACCTTCAGGAGGTTCACCGGGCCGCGCGCGAGCCGGCGTTCGAGCCAGCGCCCCGCGAGGTAGCTGCCGAGCGCGAGCCCGGCCATGAAGGCGCTCAGCACCGCCGCCAGGCTGTAGGTGGTGTTGCCCAGAATCAGGCCGAGATGGCGGGACCAGAGGACTTCGTAGATCAGCCCGCACGCGCCGGAGAGAAAAAAGAGGAGCCAGACCGCCGCCGATGCCATGCAGGATCCCGAGGTCCGCGTTTCGCCTGCCGCCGCCGCCCAGACTATACCGCAAGCGGGCCGATTCCGGACTGCCAAAAGCCGCGCGCGCGGGAACTCGGCGCGTTCTTTCTTGCGGCGTCACGTCCGGTGGGATAAGTCTACGGATGGAGGATCGCACCGAAGGCCCCGGGAGCCGCGCATGATCGATCTGGACACGTTTCTTTCGCAGACCAACGAACACAGCCAGGCGGGATTCGAGGGCCAGAAGCGCATACTCTCCTTCCGGCAATACCTCGATGCCTTCTGTGCCAACCCGCTCAAACTCGGACGCAACGCGCCTCAGTACCTGCTCGAATGCCTGGAACACTTCGGCATCGAAGAGAAGAAGCTGCCCGGGCAGAAGATGAAGCACTTCAAGATGTTCGATTCGCTCTTCGACAAGGGCGAGGCGCTGGTCGGGCACGACGAAGTGCAGCAGGAAGTCTACGACCACCTGCGCCGCTTCGCCGCGACGGGGCGCGCCGACCGGCTGATCCTGCTCCACGGGCCGAACGGCAGCGGCAAATCGACCTTCGTCGAACTGATCCTGCGCGCGCTCGAGCACTATTCGATGGCCGAGGACGGCGCGCTCTTCCGCTTCAACTGGATCTTTACCGAACGCCTGGAAGGGAAGGGCTCCCTCGGGTTCGGCGCGGCCAAGAGCGAAATACCCAAGGACACGCTCGCCTTCATCGACGAGAACCTGGTCTCGTGCAAAATTCCGTGCGAACTGCGCGAGAGCCCGGTCTTCCTGCTGCCCAAGGCCGAACGCGCGCAGTTGCTCGACACGCTGGCCGCCCAGATGCCCAAGGACACGCCGCGCGTCGAATGGCTGAAAGGCGAGTACCTGCGCGAGGGCGCGCTTTCCACCAAGAGCAAGGCGATCTTCGACGCGCTCCTGAACGCCTACCGCGGCGACCTGCTCAAGGTGCTGCGCCACGTCCAGGTGGAACGCTACTTCATCTCGCGGCGCTACCGCACCGGCGCGGTGGTGATCGAGCCGCAGCAGCACGTGGACGCCACGATGCGCCCCATGTCCTTCGACCGCGGCGTCTCGCTCCCGCCCGTGCTCCACGGCCTGCAGCTCTTCGACATCTACGGCGACCTGATCGACGCCTCCGGCGGCGTGGTCGAATACTCCGACATGCTCAAGCGCCCGCTGGAAATGAACAAGTACCTGCTGAACACGTGCGAGCGCGGCACCGTCTCGCTGCCGGGGAATCTCGCCTACATCAGCCTGGTGATGTTCGCGTCGGCCAACGAGAAGTACCTCTCCGCCTTCAAGGCCAACCCGGACTGGACCAGTTTCAAGGGCCGCATGGAACTGATCCGCTTCGGCTACCTGCTCGACTGGCGCAAGGAGCGCGACATCTACCGCGACTACCTGACCGAGATCTCGGGCGCGCGGCACGTCTCCCCGCACGCGATGGACGTCACCGCGCTGTGGGGCGTCATGTCGCGCCTGCGCCGCCCCGACCCCGACCGCTACGAGGGCGAACTGGCCGGCATCATCCGCGGCCTTACGCCCCTGGAGAAGGCGCGCCTGTACAGCGAGGGCGCGACCCCCGACGGCCTGAACACCGAACAGAAGCGCCTGCTCGTCGGCGCCGTCCCGCAACTGAAGGAAGAACACGCCGAATCGACGATGGATTTCGAGAACTTCACCTGCTCCGCGTACGAGGGCCGCCGCGGCGCCTCCGCGCGCGAGATGATGACCCTGCTGGCCGAGGCGGCGAACTCGAGCGATTACCGCTGCCTCTCGCCGCTGGCGGTCTTCGAGGCGATCAAGGAACTGCTCAAGGACCGCTCGGTCTACGATTTCCTGCGGCTCGAGCCCGACGAAGGGTACCACGACACGCAGGTCTTCCTCGACCAGGCCCGCGACCAGTACTACCGCTGGGTCTCGGTGGAACTGTACGATTCGATGGAACTGGTCGAGATGAGCGAGTTCGGGCGGCGCGTGGACGAGTACTTCCGCCACGTCCGCGCGTACGTCGCCGGCGAGAAGATTCAGAACGAGCGGACCGGGGCCTTCGAGGAACCCAGCGAGGACGTGATGCGCGGGCTCGAGAAACTGATCACGCTCAAGGAATCGCCCGACACCTTCCGCCGCAACCTGATCACCAAGATCGCGGCCTACTCCCTCGAACACCCCAAGGAGAAGCTGGTCTACGGCGAGATCTTCCCCGACCTGATCGCGCGCCTGCGCGACAGCTACTACAAGGAAAAGCAGAAGGGCCTCGAGACGCTCTCGCGCTACATCCTCGCGTCGGGCACCGAAGACGCCGCGCTGGTGCCGCAGGCCGACCGGCCGCGCGTGGAACGGACGCTCAAGAACATGCGCGAGAAATACGGGTACTGCGACCACTGCGCGAAAGAGGCGATCGGTTTCGTGCTGCGCCGGCTGGCCACCGAGGCGAAGCCGTAGGCTACTCGGCGTTCAGGACCACCAGCTTGGCGTCGGACGTCGCCACGTAGACGAACTTCCCGATCACCGCCAGATGCAGCGGGCGCCCGCTGCACTTGTAGCGCCAGATCTCCTTGGGCTGGTCCACGAGCAGCGCGTAGACGTGGCTCGCGTTGGTCGCCGCGTACAGCCCGGACGGCGCCTCGCAGACCGACGGGCCGATGTCGTCCAGCGGCTTCGAATACTCCGGCTTGGGCGCGGCATTGCTGGCCGCCAGCGGATACCGGCAGACCGTGCAGTCGCGGTTCAGCACGTAGACGCCCTTCGAGCCGATGGCGACCGAGACGGCGCGGTCGCTGGGCTGGGTCGCGGGGAGTTCCCACAGCTTCTGGTTGCGGGCGAGGTCCAGCGCCACCACGGTGCCCTTGGTGGTGATGATCGCGCACGGCGCGGAGGAGCCGTCGTCCTCGTCGGGTTCGACGCCGACGGCGACCGCCGGTTCGGACGAGACCTTGAAGCTCCAGCGCTTTTTGCCCGACACGGTATCCCACACGGTCACCGTGCCCCCGTGCGAGACCGTCGCGATCTGGCCGGCGCCGGCGTGGAGCACGCCCGAGACCGGCAGGTGGTCGGGCGCGCCTTTTTCGTCGATGGCGTGTTCCCACATCGGCGTCTTGGGGGTGCTGGTGTCGTACACGCGCAGTTGTCCGTCGGCGAAGGCGATGGCCAGCGTCACGCGCCCGGCCACCAGCCCGCCGCGGATCACGCGGGGCGCGCCCAGCGGCTCGGCGGGGAGCTTGGCCAGGAGCGTTGCGGCGCCGCCGTCTTCCGCAAGGGTGTAGACCTCGCGGAGCTGCGTCACGATGCCCATGCGCCCGCCGCCCATGCCGAAGGGCGCCGTTTGCAGGTGCCACCAGGAATCCTGCGTGCCGATCTGCAGGCGTTCGAGTTCGTAGTTCTTGGCGGTGGCTTCGTCCACCAGCTTCCGGCTGGTCCAAAGCACCCTGCCGCCGCCGGGTTCGACCGCGGCGACGCTGCCGCCGTGCACGACCACCAGGCGGCCGCCAAGCAGCACGGGCGGGGCGAGCACCGGCTCGGGAAAGTCCAGCACGGCCACGGGGGCGCGCTCGAGCCGGAAGTTCATCGTCAGGTCGTCGGGCATCAGGCGGCGCAGGGTGCGCTTCTGTTCCTCGAACCCAGGCAGCGCCAGCTGGATCGCGATTTCCTCGTCCGCGGGCAGGTCGGCCAGCAGCGGGGTCTTGCCCAGCGGCTTGCCTTCCACGAAGACCGCGGCGCCCGACGGCGTCGAGGTGATGGTGACGGGAATCTGGGCCTTCTGCTGCGTGAGGAAGCGCCGGTGCGCGCGCAGCATCTGCGCGTAGATTTCGCGGGCCTGGTCGGTCTTGCCGGCTTTCTGCGCGGCCTGGGCCTGCGCGAGCAGCGTGCCGGCGTTCTGCAGCTTGGCGGCCAGTTGCTCGATCCTGGGGCCGAGTTCCTGCACCTCCTCGAACTCCCCGTACTCGCGGGAGAGGCGTTCGTAGGTCGCGAGGGCGTCGGAGGACTCGCCGCGCCCTTCGGCGGCCTTGGCGGCGGCGAGATCCTCGCGGATGCGCTGCTGGCGCGCGCGCAGGGCCACGGCTTCCTGGCGGGCCTTCTGGGCCCATTCGTTTTCGGGCCATTCGGCGCAGGCGGCGTCGTAGGCTTCCAGGGCCTTGTTGGCTTTCATCTCGCGCAGCCGGTCGATGCCGATCTGGTACTGGTCGCGGATGCGCCCGGAGACGGCCTGGATGCGCGCGAGCCCTTCCTCGGCCTGCCGGCGCACTTCGCTGCCGGCGGGCGAGCCCTCCGAGGTCTTGAGCAGCGCCTCGCGCGCCTGGTCGTAGAGCTTGCGCTTTTCCAGGTCCAGGGCGGCGGCGAGCTTGACCTTCCAGACCTCCATCGTCTCCCGCGCGCGGATCGCCGCGCGCTTGTCCTTCAGGTTTTCCAGGTCCTTCTCGATCTCGTCGGCGTAGCGGTTCTCCGGGCACTCCTTCATCAGCTTCTGGTACGTCGCCTCGGCCTCGTCGAACTTCCCGGACTCCTCCAGGAACTTGGCCTGCGCGTGCAGGAATTCCACCTGGCGGTTGTACTTGGCGTACAGGCCGTCCAGGCGGGCGTGCACCAGTTTGCCGAGTTCCGATTCGGGGTCGCAGTGCGAGACGTAGAATTTGTGCCAGATCAGGATCGCGTCTTCGTAGCGTTCCTCGGAGAGCGCCACGTCCACCTGCTCCATGGCGGTGCGGTAGGCCTCGGGCGGCGGGTCGCGGCGCCGCGAGTTGAGCCAGAACCAGAAGCTGGCCACGATCGCGATCAGCGCCGACGCGCCCAGCAGGATGCGGAAGATGCGCTGGCGCCGCTTGTAGGCCGCCGCCGCGCCCTTGTGGCTGACGATCTCGGCGCCTTCCGGCCGGCGGCCCGCGGCCTGCGCGCGCAGGATCGATTCGACGGTGTCCTCGATCAGCGTCTCGAGTTCCTTCTTTTCGAGATCGTCGTCGGCCATCTCCAGCAGGCGCCGGTAGAGGTACAGCGCGTCGGCGTAACGTTCCTGCGAACGGTGCTCGCTGGCCATGAACTTCAGGTCCGAGGCCGGGCAGGGCACGATCCAGCCGTCGTCCAGGAAGCGGATGATCTGCTTGTACGCGTTGAAGCGGCCCAGGCAGGAGAGCTTGACCACCGTCTCCAGCGTGCGGCCTTCGCGCAGCAGCTTGATCAGGCGCTGGGTCTGCGGCGAGCCCTTCGACTTCATCTCCTCGCCCTTGGCGCTGATGCGGAAGCAGAGGTACGGCGAGGGCAGGCGTTCCTCGAAGATCTTCCAGTCGTCGATGCGCCGGGAGGCTTCCAGGATCAGGGCCTGCGGGTCGATGGAGAGCCGGTGGACGAAGGCCGCCCCGCCTTCGTCGGAGCTGAACTCGCCTTCCAGTTCCTCGGTGCGCCGCGAACTGTCGAATTCGAAGGTGGCGTTGCGGAAGGTGAAGAGGTCGCAGATCTCTTCCTCGAGCTGGAACTTCACGGCCTCGTTGATGTCGTCCTTGGAGACGAAGCCTTTTTCCACGAGCATCGTGCCCAGTTGCGTGCGCTGGCTCAGCGAACGCTGGACGCGCAGGGCTTCCTCGAGCTTCTCTTCGGAGATCTTGCCGCGCGCGGCGAGCAGGTCGCCGATGCGGGTGCGTTCGGAGAGGCGGTCGGAGTAGATGGTCACTTCGCCTCGGGCGAGGGCGATATGCTTTTCGCCCATCGGCGAATACACGGAAAGGATGCCCGTGGCGCGCTGATCGGACAGGTTCTTGAACAGCTCCGCCAGGCTGCTGGGGTTGAGATCGCCCTGGATTTTCATGAAATCAGGTGTCCCGGCCAGCCGTCGGGTAACGGAGCAAGCGTCCGTCCTGGTGTTATCCTTTTCGGAATCTTGGTGTTACAGGTAGACGAAAGCCCTGTCAATCGGAAGCCCGGCGCGCGTTTGGGCGTGCGTGCGTCAGAACAACGGCCGGAACTGCACATTCCTGAGAACTCCTTTGCCCCGCGTGGAAGCCCAGAAGTAAAAGCTCATGTTCACGTCCGAAGGCACGTCCGCGTATTCGATCAGGACCTCCTTCTCGTTCAAAATCGCGCGCAGCCATTTGCCCTTGGACTGCACGTGAATCCGGGAGGCCGCTTTCTCGTCGAGCGTCGCCTTCTCGAAGACACGTTTCACCTTCTTCTGCCGCACGTCGTACATCTGCCCTTCGATGGTCTTCTCGGTGATCACCAGGCGGTAGAGCGTGTCGGCGTCGTGGCGCAGGACCATGTTCATGCTCGCCCCCTTGGTGACCGAGACTTCCGCGGTCATCTCGTAATTCGGGAGCGCCTCGAGGTCCTTGTAGGCCATGCGTCCGGTGCCGGTCGCGGTGTCGCCGCTCATCTTCCAGACGCCGGGCTTGAGCACGTCCCAGCGGTCCAGGTCCTCGGCGGTGAAGAGCGCGACCCATTCGCCTTTGCGCAGCTTCGCTTCGAACTCCGCGCGCCGTTTGGCCGCGTCGGCGTTGACCGCGACGGGCGGCGGAGGCTCCGCGGCCTTGGCCGGCTTGGCCGGATCCTCCTTCGCCGCCTTGACAGGCTTCGCCGGTAATACTTCTTCTTCCTCGGCCTCGGTATCCGCGTCGGCGACCTTGCCGGCGTCCAGCGCCTTCGGATCCGCTTCGGCCGTCTTCGCGCGATCGTCCGCGGCCTTGGGCGGGTCGGAAGCGATCGGTACCTTGGGCGGATCTTTCGGCTTGGGCTCGGAGACCACGGCGGGTTCCGCGAGCGGTTCGGCGGCCGGCGGCATTTCCAGGGGTGGCGGGGCGACCGTCTTTTCCGCCACGGCGGGCGGCGCCGGACGGGCCGGAGGCTCCGCTTTGCGTTCGGGCGGCCGGGACGGCGCGGGCGCCGGCGACGGGGCCTGCGCGGCGGGTTTCTCCTCCGGCTTGCCGCGCGTGAGCGCGTATACCAGCACGATGGCCAGCACGGTCGTGACACACGCCACGATGGGGATGGCGTTGCTGCGCGGAGCCTGAGCCGCCGGGCGGCGGTACTTCTCCTTCGGCCAGGACGAACCGCCCGGCCCGCCGGCCGAGGCCACCTGGCCCGATTCCGATTTGCGCGCCGGCGGCATGAGGACTTCGGATTGCCGCCGCGAGGCCGCCTTGATCTTCGAGTCGCTGGGCAGGTTGCGCGGCGCCACGGGCACCGCGGCCTGGGTGCAGTCGCGGCAGGCCGCGTCGGCGTTTTCGGCGCCCGAGGACCCTTGCAGGTCCATGTCGGTCAGCCGCTTACCGCATTTGGAACAGAACGAGATGCGCATGGAGGCCGCCCGGTACCCGATGCATTACACGTACATACGACGATAACCGAGGGAAAATGATTCCGGGAACTGAAAACTATGCAGCATGCGAACGCACGTGTGTCTCACTAGTGCAATGGCTCCCTTTTGTTCAAATCGGTGCTTAAATCTGCCCAAGTTTGGAGTAACCTTGCACCCTCGTATGTCCTCCCACGCCTTCGCCGATGACCCGCGTCCGGATGCCGGAGGAAAACCTATCCCTGAGGTTGCTGGATGCCGTTAATCGAATCGCTGCCCAAGCCGCTCGAAGAGAAGATCGATCCCCTGGTAAAGGCCGGCGACGTCGCCGCCGCCGTCGCCACGGACCTCGATCCGTCCGGGCGCTTCGGGCAGGAATGGCTGGTGCTCACCCCGACCCGCCTGAACGTCTTCTGCTTGAACGGCAAGGGCCTGGAATCCCGCGTCGAACTCGACCTGGAAAAAGTCAAGGACGCGACGGCCGACAGCCTGATCGGCGGCGGCGCGCTGCTGGCCACCGTGGACGACAAGCCGCTCGAACTGCTCCGCTATTCCAACGCGCAGCAGCGCAAGTTCGGGCGCATCGCGAAGTACATCAACGATACCAAGCGCTACAAGAAGGACCTCGAAAAGGCCGCCCGGGGCGAGAAGGACAAGGACGGCAAGCCGGTCGAGGCGCCCAAGGAAGCCCCGCGCCTGGAGACCGACAAGGAAGACCAGAAGCGCTGCCCGACCTGCAACCTGCTCCTGCGCGACGGCAGCAAGGTCTGCCCGGCCTGCATGAGCAAGGGCAAGGCCCTCAAGCGCATGCTCGCGTACCTGAAGCCGCACAAGCTGGAAGTGGTCCTCATCTGGGGGCTGATGGTGGTGGGTCTGGGCCTCAGCCTGGTGCCGCCGTATCTGACCAAGCCCATCATGGACAAGGTCCTGAATCCGGTGGAGGAAGCGGCGCGCAATCCGCAGGAGCGCATGGCGCTGCTGGGCTGGCTCGTGGCCGGCTGGATGGGCGTGCAGATGCTGGGGCAGTTGCTGGGCATCTGGCGCGGGCGCATGGCCGTGCGCCTGGGGCAGGGCCTCTCGCACGAACTCCGCAGCGACGTCTTCCGCCACCTGCAGAACCTGAGCCTGAAGTACTTCGACAAGCGCCAGACCGGCGCGCTGATCAGCCGCGTCACCCGCGACACGCAGTCGCTGGAAGGCGTGCTGGTGGAGAGCGTGCAGAACTTCTTCTCCAACATCCTGCTCTTTTTCGGCATCGGCGGGGTGCTGCTGTGCATGAACTGGGAGCTGACGCTGCTGGTCTTCATCCCCGCGCCGTTCGTGCTGCTGCTCACGCGCTACTTCTGGGTCAACATCATGACCGTCTGGCGGCGCGCGTGGCACCTGCACGGCCGCCTGACCGCGACGGTCAGCGACAGCCTGTCCGGCGTGCGCGTGGTGCGCGCCTTCGCCAAGGAAGACCGCGAGGTCACGCGCTTCGACAAGCACAGCGACGAACTGCGCGCCGCCGAAGTCGCCGCCGAGCAGACCTGGATGACCTTCTTCCCGATCATGTTCTTCGTCATGAACAGCGGGCAACTGATCGTCTGGTACGTGGGCGGGCGCTCGGTGATCGGCGGCGACTTCACCCTCGGCACGCTGATGCTCTTCATCGCCTACCTGGGCATGTTCTACGGGCCGCTGCAGTACATGAGCCGCGTCGCGGACTTCCTCTCGCGTTCGCTGGCGGCGGCGGAGCGCGTCTTCGAGATTCTCGACACCGAATCGGACGTGAAGGACGCCGAGAAGCCCGTGGACATGCCGCGCATCGAAGGCGCGGTGGAGTTCAAGGGCGTCACCTACGGCTACGAACAGCACAAGCCGGTGCTGAAGGACGTCTCCTTCTCCGTCGCGCCGGGCGAGATGGTCGGGCTCGTAGGCAAGAGCGGGGCGGGGAAGAGCACCACGATCAACCTGATCTGCCGCTTTTACGAGGTCCAGGAAGGCGAGATCCTGATCGACGGCGTGAACATCAAGCAGATCGCGCAGAAGGACCTGCGTTCGCAGATCGGCGTGGTGCTGCAGGAGCCCTTCCTCTTCAGCGGCTCGATCTTCGAGAACATCGCCTTCGCCAAGCCCGGGGCCACGGCGGAAGACGTGATGGCCGCGGCCAAGGCCGCCAACGCGCACGATTTCATCATCCAGAAGCCCGACGGCTACGACACGCAGGTGGGCGAACGCGGGCTGACGCTGAGCGGCGGGGAACGGCAGCGCATCAGCATCGCGCGCGCGATCCTGCACAACCCGCGCATCCTGATTCTCGACGAGGCCACCGCGAGCGTGGACACCGACACCGAGAAGCAGATTCAGGACGCGATCTCGCGGCTGATCAAGGGGCGCACGACCTTCGCGATCGCGCACCGGCTGAGCACCCTGCGCAACGCGACGCGCTTGGTCGTACTCAAGGACGGCAAAGTGGCGGAAGTCGGCACGCACGAGGAACTGCTCGGCAAGAAGGGCGAGTTCCACCGCCTGGTGGAGATGCAGCAGGAGATGAACAAGATCATGGAGGTCTCGGGGTAACCCGGAAGGACGCGATGGCGGACGAACCCAAAGCGCCGGCCGAAGCGCCGGTCTCGCTGGCCGAGGCCGCGCAACTCGTGCTGCTGGACCCGAAGAAGCTGCGCTTCTTCCGCCACGGCGATTCGCTGCGCCTGACCGTCGCCGATGACCGTTCGCTGCTGAAGGTGGCCGTGCTGCGCGCCTTCCCGCTCTCCAGCCCGCGGCGCTACCTGAGCGTGCGCGACGGCAACAACAAGGAACTGGGGATGATTCCCGATCCCGAGGCCCTCGACGCCGAATCGCGCGCGCTGATCGAGAAGGACCTGGAACGCCGCTACCTCGTGCCGTGGGTCAAGCGCATCGTCGCGACGAAGGAACGCTTCGGCACCGTGGACTGGGAGATGGAGACCGACCGCGGGCTCTGCAAGCTGACCACGCGGAACCTGCGCGAGAACGTGCAGCGCCCCGCGCCCGGACGCATCATCATCACCGACGTGGACGGCAACCGCTTCGACATCCGCGACGTGGACGCGCTGGACGCCGAGAGCCAGCGCATGCTCTTCCAGAACATGTAGCGCCTCGGGCGCCGGCGTCCTCGCCGGCTCGGGATGCGCGTGGGTTTGCTCCTTCGAACGGCCGGCGGGGACGCCGGCGACACGGCCGGCCAGAGGCCGGCGCTACAAACGGACCCGCCGCGCTGGCCGCACGGCGGCGTGGGGGCGCAGGGCAAGGTACAGACAGGCGGGACGCCTGTCCTACAAACGGCGCAGCCGCCGCTGTTGCCTGAACAGTGAACAGTGATCAGTGAACAGTGAACAGTGAACAGTGAACAGTGAACAGTGAACAGCGCTGTGACCCCTGACCCCTGACCCCTGACCCCTGACCCCTGACCCCTGACCCCTGACCCCTGACCCCTGCCGTTAAGCCAGATTCCAAATCTAACGAACCGCTTCGCTTAGCCTAAGCTTCCCGGTTCCCTTGTAATTTACGCTGAACAAAGGTCTTCCGGTGTCGCGCGCATTTGGCCAGAAACCGCATGGTTTGGGATACTTCCCCCATTCCAAACGGAGGCGCGGCGTGGTTTGCTTGGTCCAACACCTGCCGTGCGCACTCACCCGGAGTTCAAAGACCGATGACTACCGCCGCCGCCGAACCCGCCACAGCCACAGCCACAGCCACCGCCACCCGCGCCAGCAACGGGCATTTCAGTCATGCGATGAAGGGCAAGGGCAACACCGTCTACGACGGGCCGATCGAGGGCGTCGCGCGCCCCGCGGTCTTCGATCTCGAGGCCGCCATCGAGGGCATGTACACCGACGGCTACTGCGTCGTGCCCAACGCGCTGAGCACCGAACTGGCCGCCGAGACGCGCCGCCACGTGGACGCCTCGGGCGGGCCCGACGAGAAATACGAAGTGAAGAACTGGTGCTTCAACAAGCAGTTGATGATCGACTGGACCAAGGACGCCTACTACCTGAGGTACCTCGACCTGCCCGGCGTCATCGACGTGCTCGACGCGGTGCTGGGCCCCGACTGCCATCTTCAGGAAGGCAACACCTGGACCACCGGCCCCGGACGCAAGATGGGCCTGCACATCGACCACCTGCCGCTGCAGATTCCCGAGGAGTACCTCCAGGACCCGCGCGTGCGGATACCGATCTACTTCTGCCCGGTGATGATCTACCTCGTGGACATGAAGCTCGACCTCGGCCCCACCATCGTCGTTCCAGGTTCGCACCGTTCCGGACGCGGCCCGAACAACGAGACGACGTACAAGGGCGTGGCCCCCAAGGCCGCGCTGGTGAAGGCCGGCGACGCCGTGATCTTCCGCTTCGACCTCTGGCACGGCGCGTGGGGCAACACGAACACCAACGGCGAACGCCGCTACGTCATGCAGCTCACGTACGGACACCGCCAGACGATGCCCAATTACCCGCGCCTGGGCAAGGAAGGGAACTACAGCCAGGAAGTGCTCGACGCGATCACGCCGCGCCAGCGCCGGCTGCTCTGCGGAGCCCCCGAGGCGCCGCGCGCGCGTTACTGAACCGCGCGAAGTCCGTAAGGCACAAGGCCCTTTCCGGCGGAACCGGAAAGGGCCTTGGCGTTGATGGAGACAAAAAACCGCGCGGCTACTTCTTGTTCTGCGCCTCGGACTCGTACGCGCAGGCGTGCCCGCCGGAAAGGATGTGCTCGCTGCGCTTCAGCGTCGGATCGCCGAGCACGCGGCGGAAGAGTTCCATCTCGTAGCGGCAGACCATGGGGTGCTGCTTCGCGATGGAAGCGACCGGGCAGTGGTGTTCCACCAGCACCTGTTTCTGGGAGCCGTCGGCGGTCTTCACGCTCTCGACGTTGGCCAGGTAGCCTTCCTCGTCGCGGATGCGCGCGAGGATCTTCAGCTTCTCGTCCCAGGTCTTCGCGGCGGCCATGCGCTGCTGGTAGGTCTTGGAAAGGTCCTTCAGGCGCGCCTTGAAGAGTTCCTCCAGGGCCTCGGGACCCATGATCTTTTCCATGCGCGCGAGCAGGTCCAGCGCCACCACGTCGCTCGACTGCGGGAACTCCTTCTCGCCCTCGCCGGTCAGCCGGTAGAGCTTGGCGGGGCGGCCGACGGCCTTGCGGACCATGCGCGCCTCGATCTGCCCCGCGGCTTCCAGGCCCGCCAGGTGCTGCCGGATCGCGACGTTCGAGACGCCCAGGCCGCGCGCGAGCGAGGCGACGTCGAGTTCGCCGTGGCGCTTGATCAGCGTCAGGAGGGCCTGGCGGGTGCCGCCGAGCGCCACCGTGCGCGAACCGGCCGGCACGGGGGCGGGCGCGGGCGTTTCCGGAAGCGGGGTGTTCGTCCTGGGGGCGGCGGGCATCGCGGGCTCCTTACAAACGCGGGGCCGAAGGCGGCTCCACCCCCACATCCTACCGCCCGAACGCCTCGAAAGCAAAGTTATTAAAGTTCTTTAATGTAAAACATTTTAAATAATAATATTGACAAAGTAGCCGCCGAGGGATTGAATGCCCCCAAGGAAGAACAGGGACACGGAGGAAGGGACGATGACCCGCTACGAAGAGACCGAAGCCCCGGCCGAACCCCGCGTGCTGGTGGTGGCCACCTCGCTCAACGCCGACTCCAAGAGTTTCCTGCTGGCCCAGGCGGCCTACGAACACCTGCGCGCGCGGGAGATCGACGCCGAACTGCTCTCGCTGCGCGGCCTGGACCTGCCCTTCGCCGGCGAAGGCGACGCGGACGAGCGCGCCGACGTGCGGACCGTCAAGGCGGCCTTCGCGCGCGCCACCCACATCCTGCTCGCGCTGCCGATCTACAACGGCGACGTGAGCGCCGCGACCCGCAACCTGCTCAACCTGGGCTGCAACTTCCACGAAAAGACGGTCGGGTTCCTCTGCGCCGCGGGCGGGCCGCGTTCGTACATGGCCGTCGTGCCTCTGGGCAACGCGCTGATGTTCGATTTCCGCGCCTGGATCGTGCCGAGCTACGTCTACGCGTACGGGCCGGACTTCGACGGCGCGCGCATCGCCAACCCCGAGATCGAACAGCGCATCGCGCGCCTGGTCGCCGACCTGCTCAGCCGCGGCCCCGTGCCGGCGCGCGCGGCCTGAACGAACCCTTTCGAACGCAGGTTTCTGGAATCTGGACAAGGAGGATGCCATGAAATTCATGCTCGAACACGCCAACA
>JAHCJK010000065.1 GCA_026184295.1 Planctomycetota bacterium | reverse complement strand
CTGACCACTGACCACTGACCACTGACCACTGTCCACCGGCTACTCAAACGTCTCGCGCCCCAGCATGATCGTCTGCTTCGCGCCGACGTTGATCAGCAGGCCCAGGCAGATCAGCGACGAGATCAGCGAACTGCCGCCGTAGCTGACGAACGGCATCGTTACGCCCGTCGTCGGCAGCAGCCCCAGCGCCACGCCCATGTTGATCAGCGCCTGCCCGCCCAGCAGCGCGGAGACGCCCACCGCGATCAGGCGCCCGGCGGGTTCGCGCGTGCGCGAAGCGATCTTCAGGCCCTGGATGGCCAGCGCGCAGAGCAGCAGCGTCAGCAGCGCCGCGATCAGGAAGCCGCCTTCTTCGGAAGCGACCGCGAAGATGAAATCGGTGTGCTTCTCGGGCAGCAGCGTCAGGCTGCCCTGGCTGGTCTCGCCCCAGCCTTTGCCGAAAAAGCCGCCGCTGCCGATGGCCGTCTGCGACTGCAACTGCTGCCAGGCCTCGCTCAGGCGGTACTTTTCGGGGTAGAGCCACGCCAGGATGCGGTTCTTCTGGTAGTCCTTCATGATCGTGAACCACATGCCCACCAGCCCGCCGGCTCCGCAGAGCACCATCAGCGCCAGGTGCCACAGGCGCGCGGCGGCGGCGTAGAGCATCGCGAAGACGACGGGGACGAGCACCATCGTCGTGCCCAGGTCCGGCTGCTTGAGGATCAGCGCCATGGGGATGAAGCAGAGGATCAGCGGCACCAGCAGCCCGGTCAGGCGCTTGTAGCTCTCGCGGTAGATCAGGTAATGCGCCAGCGTCAGGATCAGCACCGGCTTCATGATCTCGCTCGGCTGGAGCTTGAAGAAGTACAGGTCGAACCAGCTCCGCGCCCCGTTGATCGGCCGCGTGAAGAAGACGCCCATCAGCAGCACCAGCCCGCCCGCGTACAGCAGCGGGGCGTGGCGCATCATGGTCAGGTAATCGGCGCGCTGCACGGCGATGAAGGCCGCCACGCCCATGGCCAGAAAGACCGCCTGGCGCCCGGCGTAGCCCCAGCCTTCGCCCGCGCCGGAGGCGCTGGCGATGAAGAAGATGCCCAGGCCGATCAGCGCCGCGGCGCAGCCGAGCAGCATCCAGTCGATCCGTTCGGGCCGCAGGCCCAGCCCGCCGCCGATGGTCTCGGTCAGCGACGGCTGCATGCTCGTCTGCGTCGGGTACATGAAACTCCTCGCATCCCCCCGGATGCCCTGCTTACGGCGCGGGCGCGGACGCGCCCGGGTCCCGCACCGGGGCCGAGCGCGTGCCGTAGATCTCTTTCAGGACGTTGCGGGCGATGGGCGCGGCCACTTCGCCGCCGTGCCCGCCGTTTTCCACCAGCACGGCAAAGGCGACGCGGGGCGCTTCCGACGGCGCGTAGCCGACGAACCACGCGTGCGGCGATTCGTTGGCGTGCCCGGTGTCGGCGGTGCCGGTCTTGCCCGCGGCGCGCACCGCCAGCGCTTCGCCCGAATGGAAGGCGCGGTAGGCCGTGCCGTGCGCGCCGGGCGTCCCGCAGTTGGCCACTTCGTCCAGGCCTTCGCGCACGATCTGGATCGTGCGGGCCGAGAAACCCATCGGGCGCGGGGCCTCGGCGGGCGCGTCGAGCCACAGGCGCGGCGTCACCGCGTAGCCGCCGTTGGCGATGGCGGCCATCATGCAGGCGGCCTGCAGCGGCGTGACGGCCATGTAGCCCTGGCCGATGGCGAGGTGGTAGTCCTTGCCGCGCGTCCAGGCCAGGTCCCAGGGACTGTTGCCGAAGTGGCGTTCGCGCCAGGCGCGGTCGGGGTAGATGCCGCTCGCTTCGCCCGGCAGGTCGATGCTCGTGCGCCGGCCCAGGCCCGCGGCCTTGGCCCACGGCGCCAGGCCTTCGACGCCGATGCGCGCGCCCACCTGGTAAAAGCAGACGTTGCAGGAGCGCCGCAGCGCTTCGACGATGTTCACCCGGCCGTGGCGGATGTTGCTGTCGCAGCGGAAGAGCGTGCGCCCTTCGCGCAGCGCGCCCTCGCAGTAGAACGTCTCTTCCGGGCGCACCAGGCCCTTCTCGACGGCCACCGCGGCGACGAGCACCTTCATCACCGAGCCCAGCGGGTACTGTTCGCCGATGCAGCGGTTGGTGAGCGGCTTCGCGGGATCCTGGAGCAGCGCGCGCAGGGCCTCCTGGCGTTCCTTCCCGTCGCGCGGCGGCGAGAAGAGATTGGGATCGAAGGCCGGGTAGCTGGCCATCGCGAGCACTTCGCCGGTGCGGCAGTCGAGCACCACCATCGCGGCGGGCTTGGCCTGCGCGGCGAGCGCGCGTTCGCAGGCCTGCTGCCAGGCCGAGGAGATCGTGAGCGCCAGCATCTGGCCTTCGCGCGCGCGGGCTTCGGCCGGCAGGCGCGAGGCGTCCTGCCCGCCGAAGGACTCGAACCCGTGGCGGCAGCGCAGCAGATCGTTGTACCAGGCTTCCACGCCCGTCTGGCCGATGCGCAGATCCACCAGGCTGCCGCGGACGCGGCGGTCGCCGCCGTAGTCGCCGACGCCGAGCGCGATGCGTTCGGGTTCGCAGAGTTCCATGCGCGGGGGGCGTTCGAGCCAGCGGACTTCGTTGACCAGGCCCAGGTCGGCGGCCCTGCGGCGGCGCGCGCCGTCCAGGCGTTCCAGAGCCGCGAAGAGTTCGCCGAGGTCGCGCAGGCCGCGCGGGTCGGCGCCGAGCAGTTCCGCGAGCGCCGCGGCCTGCGGGTCGGAGAGCTTGGCGCGGTGGGCGGCCCAGAGGGCCTCGCGTTCGTCGAGGTGGTCGATCAGGACGCCGTGTTCGCGCAGGCAGGCGAGCTGTTCGGGCTGGAGTTCGCCCAGCGTGCCGAGCACGTGGGCGGCCGAGGCGCCGTGCAGGTACGCGCGGCGCACCGAATGGACGCAGACCAGGCCCGGGAAATCCGCCGGCGGAGCCGACGCGGTTCCGGGCAGGGCGGTGGAGAGCAGCGCGGGGCCGTCCTTCTTGTCGGAGCGGAAGCCGCTTTCCTGCATCGCGCGCAGGCGCGTCCAGAGCGCTTCGTCCACGCCGCGCAGGATCGTGGAGGGCGCCGAGGCCATCGCCCAGCGGCGCGCGACGCGGTCGAAGGCGTCCATCACGCCGCCGGCGACGGCGGCTTCGTCGGTCTTGACCGTCGCGGCCAGGCGCACGATCCAGGGTTCGCGCAGCAGCTTGGCGCGGAAGCCTTCGTAGGCCTGTTCGACCGCGCGGTATTCCTCCGTCGTGGGCGCGCGCTTTTCTTCGGCGGCGCGGCGCAGAATCTGTTCGCGGGCCGCGACGACGTCCTTGTAGCTCAGGGTTTCCAGCGGCAGGCGGTCGGCGCGCACGGCCAGGTCGAAGGAAGGCAGGTCGCGCGCGAGCGGGGTGCCGACCCGGTCGCCGATGGTGCCGCGCGGGGCCGAATCGAGCCGCTGCACGCCGCCGCCGGAGCGGGCCTGGTCCCGGTAGAAGTCGCAGTTCACGATCTGGAGCTGGAAGAGGCGCGCGGCGACGACGCCGAAGCCGAGCGCGAAGACCATGCAGAGCACGCGCACGCGAAACTGGAAGGTCGGCGTCGAGAGACGCTTCGCTTCGGGCCGCGCGGCCGTGGCCGAGGTGGAAGGTAGTCCGCTCAGCGTGCCCACGCGGATAGCAGGCCTCCCTTGCGGCGCGACGACTGCGCGCGGTATTCGGCGGCTTCGGGCGAGAGCAGGTTCATCCGGGTAAAGAGCCCGCCGGCCAGCCACGCGCAGGCGAGCCCGAAGAGCGCCGCGGCCAGCGTGCGGTCGAAGGCCGCGCCGAGCGCGCTCCCGAAGCCGGGCAGGATGCCCAGCGCCGCGCCGGCCAGCGCGTAGGCGCCGTGCGCCACGGCCGTGCCCGCGATGCCGGCCAGCCACGCGCCCAGGGTGCCGCCGCGCGCGAGGTCGCGTTCGAAGCCGAGCACCGTCCAGGCCGCGAGCAGGTAGCAGAACGTCAGGAGCCCGAAGCGCGCGGAGCCGAAGAGTTCGCCCAGGAAGCCCAGCGCGAAGAGGAAATACAGCGCAATATGCCGAGGCAGGAATGCGAACGCGGCCATGCCCAGCAGCAGCGCGGCGTCGGGGCGCCAGCCTTCGGGCAGCGCCGCGGGCACGAACGTCGCCTGCACGACGGTGGCGAAGAGCACCAGCGGGGCGAGGCAGAGCGCGTATTTCATCGGGGCGTGACTCCGTTCAGGCGGCGGAACATCCTTACGTCACTTCTTGCGCGGCCAGGGCACGTCCTGCGGCGGCGTGGTGAGCACGAAGACGGCTTCGACGTTGGTCTCGGTGCAAGCCGGCTTCACCGTCAGGGTCCATTCCATGTCGCCGGAGCGTTCGATGCGCGCGACGGTGCCCAGCAGGCAGCCGGCGGGAAAACTCCCGTCCAGCCCGCTGGTCACGACGGCCTCGCCTTCGCGCGCCTGCAGGTCGTGCGAGACGACCTTCATGCGGCAGAGGCGTTCGCCGTTTTCGCCGGGCTTCATGCCCTGCAGGACGCCTTCGGCGCGCCCTTCGGCCAGGCGCGCGGTCACGGTCACGCTGGGGTGGGTGAAGAGGGCCACGCAGGAGGCGTTCGGCGCCGCGGAGACGACGCGCCCCAGCGCCGCGCCGCGGTAGAGCACGCCGGAGCCCTGCCGCACGCCGTTGGCCGAGCCCTGGTCCACGCCGAGCAGAGGTTCCTGCCAGAGCACCTGCCGCGCGATCACGCGGGCGGGCAGGCCTTTCGCGCCCAGCCCGCTGGAGGTCTTCCAGGCGTCCTGAAGCGCCGCGAACTGGCGGAACTGTTCGCGCAGGAGAATGTTTTCGTGCTTGAGGCGGTCGCGATCCTGCGCGAGCGCCGTCAGTTGGGCGTTCAGCGCTTCGGGCGAAGGCGTCGAGCCGTCCGCGTTGCGATGAGTGCTCGCCGTGACCGGGCGCGTGCTGGCGAAGTACGAAAAGACCGGCGCGAAGGCCGAGAGCGTCTGGCTGCGCAGCGCGTGGGCCTGGTCTTCGGGCACGCAGAGCATCGCCAGCGCCAGTCCGGAAAGGACCAGCAGAACCACGCGGGGACTCGTCGTCGCTCGGCGCATCGGAAGGGCTCTGAAGTTGTCCAGTTCGTGAAGCGGAGGAGCGTCTTCGCCGCGGCGGCGGGACGCCCGATGTTAGGTATCGGAAGAGGCAGGGGGTAAATGCAGGGAAATCGGGAGGTTAACCGCCTTTTCGAGGGTGTTTTTTCAGGCCTTTGGATTCGGTAAAAGTTGGCTAGAATCTTTTATGACGATGGCACTTTCCGAACGTCGATACCGTAAGGCCGGCCACGCGGGCACGGGTGAGGCCACGCGCCGGGCCGCCATTCATCGAGGAAACACAGATGTCTAAAGCAGTTGCGGAGATCGCAGTCTGCCTGATCGCGGGCGCGGCCTGGGCCGAAGAGGTCCTGGTGGTGGAGCAGTCCTACAACGTCGTGAAGTCCAAGGTCGAGGAATCGAAGGACATCCGCCAGAAACTTTACATGTCCTCGAACTGGATTCGCATCGACGAGTACGCGGGGGAAGGCAAGGCGCCCTCCGAGACCTTCCTGATCGACCTCAAGAAAGAGACCATCGTCAACCTCGACAACGAGAACCTGACCAAGACCACCGAGACCTTCGAGCAGCGCCGCAAGCGCATGGAAGAACGCAAGGCCAAGGCCCGCGAGGACCTCGCCAACGTCCCCGAAGGCGCGCAGAAGGAAAAGCTGGAGAAGCTGTACAAGGCGCTGCTGGACGACGAGCGCAGCTTCGAGATCGTGAAGGACAAGAACGATTCGAAGGAGATCGCCGGCGCGAAGGCCGAGAGCATCCGCGTCGTGGACGCGCGCAACAAGGATTACGTGCCGCTGAAGGCGTACATGCACCCGGAGATCGAACTGCCGTACAACAGCGCGGAAGTGCTCTTTATCCTGCAGATCATCGGCGGGCGCATGAAGGAGTACCTCAACAAGAACCGCCGCGACTTCCGCCGCCTGCCGATGGAGATGGAACTGGACCTCGCCGCCGGCGGAACGCTGAAGACCATGGTGCTGAGCGTCGAGAAGGTCAACCGCGAGACGCTCGACAAGGGCATCGCGGCCGTCCCCGACGACTACAAGGAAAAGTCCAAAGGCCGCCCGCAGAAGCCCGTCGAAGCCAAGACCGTCGCCCCGGACTGATCCGCCATGACCGCCGCCGCCCGCTTCGCCGTTCTGCTTGCCGCGCTGGCCCTGCTGCCGGCCCTCGCGCGCACCGCCGCCTGCGAAGAAGGCGAGGTGCTCGTGATCGACCAGGATTACAACCTCGTCACGCCCGCCAAGTCGGACGCGAAGGACGTGCGCCAGCGCATGTACGTCGCCAAGGACTGGATGCGCATCGAGGAATACAAGGCCAACGGCAAGGCGCCCACCGAGACCACGATCATCGACATGAAGACGCAGGAGATCGTGATTCTTTTCCAGGACCGCGGCCCCGACCAGATCATCCACGACTACAAGCGCACCGTCTCCTTCGCGCAGCGCCGCGAACGCATCGAAGACCGCATCGCGAAGCTGAAGATCGACGAAGAGAACCTGCCCGACGGCGCGCAGAAGGAAAAATGGTACGACCTCAACCGCGCGCTGCTGGACGGGAAACGCAAATTCGAGATTCAGGACCGCAAGAAAGGCCCCGAGACCAAGGACCTCCTGGACGTGAAGGCCGAAAAAGTGACCGTAATCGACGGGCGCGAGAAGAAGTACGCGGCGCTCGTCGCCTGGATGCACCCGACCGTCGAAATGCCCGCGGATTCGGCGGAAGTGCTGTACCTGCTGCAACTGATCGGCCCGAAGCTGAAGGAATTCCTGGACCTGAACAAGGCCGTCTTCAAGCGCGTGCCTTTGGAAATGGAACTGGACATCGTCGGCGGCGGCACGCTGCGGACGAAGGTGAACCAGCTTTCGTGGATGAAATCGGCCGATTGCGCGAAGCTGCGCGTCATCCCCGACGTGGAAGAAAAGGACGGGCAGACGCGGGCGGCCAAACATCAGGAACTGACCGAACAGCCCAAGCCCGAGACGAAGTAAGGTTCCGCTTAGCCCTCCATTCGGATTCCAAACGCGCCTTTTTCCTGTAAAAGCTCCGCAAAACCTATGGTATAGTTACGGGCGGAGGAGTACTTCGGCCCCGAATCGGCGCGCGGGGGGAGAATGATTCGTTCCGCTCCTATCGAATCCGAAGTTCAGCGCATCGGCCGGTCCCTCTTTGCCCAGGTAAAATCACGTAAAAACAAATCCGCCGGCGGATGGTGGAACAGCAAGCTCATCGATTACGCGATGAGCGACCCGGCGCTCAAGATTCAGCTCTTCCGCTTCACCGACGTGCTGCCCTCGCTGCGCTCCAGCGCCGAAGTCGGCCGGCACCTCAAGGAATACTTCGACTCTCCGACCCACAAGTTCCCCTCGTTCATGTCGTGGGGCGCCTCGCTCGCGGCGTTTTCCTCGCTGGCCGCGATGGCTTCGGCCGCCGCGATCCGCAAGTCCGTCGAGGACACCGCGCGCACCTTCATTGCCGGGCGCACGCCCAAGGAAGCCATCGACGCCATCGTCGCCTTCCGCAAGAAGGGCCTCGCGGTCACGCTCGACGCGCTGGGCGAGGCCGTCGTCAGCGAGGGCGAGGCCGACGAGTACCTCGCGAAGTACATGGAACTGCTCGACGCGCTGGCCGCCGCCGCGCCCAAGTGGAAGGCCGACCCGAGGCTCGACGCCAACGCGCGCGGGCCGATCCCGCGGATCAACCTCTCGGTCAAGATCAGCTCGCTTTACTCGCAGATCGACCCGCTCGACCCGCTGGGCAGCACGCGCGGCGTCGAAAAGCGCCTCCTCCCGCTGCTCGACCGCGCCAAGGCCGCCGGCGCGTTCGTCAACGTGGACATGGAGGACTACCACCTCAAGGACCTGACCCTCGCGATCTTTAAAGATGTCGCCGCGCGCCCCGCGTACCGCGCGTGGCCGGACCTCGGCATCGTGATCCAGGCGTACCTGAAGGACAGCGAGAAGGATCTGGCCGGCCTGATCGCGTGGGCGAAGCAGCGCGGCGCGCCCATCACCGTCCGCCTGGTGAAAGGCGCCTACTGGGACTACGAAGGCATCCTGGCCGAACAGCACGGCTGGCCCTGCCCGGTCTTCATGCAGAAGCACGAGACCGACGCGAACTTCGAGAAGCTCGCGCGCATGCTGCTGGGCGCGTATCCGCATCTCGAGGCCGCCATCGCGAGCCACAACGTCCGCAGCCTGGCCGCGGCGCTGGCGTGCGCGACCGAAAACTCGCTCCCTTCTAATGCATTCGAAATTCAGGCGCTGTATGGAATGGCCGATCCGATGAAAGAGGCCCTTGCGGAGGACGGCTACCGGGTGCGTGTCTACACCCCGTTCGGCGAACTGCTCCCAGGCATGGCGTACCTTGTGCGCCGCCTGCTCGAGAACACCGCCAACGAATCGTTCCTGCGCCAGGGCTTCGTCGAAGGCATCGCGGAAGACAAGCTCCTTCAGGACCCGGCCACGATCCCGTCCGCGCCGGAGAAGCCGAAGGCCTCACACCGCTTCGTGAACGAGCCGGACGCCGCCTTTCACCAGGCCGCGACCCGCATGGCGTTTTCCGGCGCGCTCGACGCCGTCCGCAAGCAACTCGGCGCGAGCTACCCGCTCTCGATCGGCGGCAAGGCGGTGAAGGGCGAGGCCGCCGAAGTCGTATCGCACGATCCGTCGGACCGCGCGACGGTGGTCGGACGCTGCGCCGGCGCGAGCGCCGCGCAGGCCGATGCCGCGGTCGCCGCCGCCAAGGCCGCGTTCCCCGCCTGGCGCGATACGCCGGTGGCCGAACGCGCCGCGCTGCTGCGCAAGGCCGCGCAGATCGTCCGAACGCGCCGCCACGAATTCTCCGCATGGGAAGTCTTCGAATGCGGCAAGCCCGCGCGCGAAGCCGACGGCGACGTCGCCGAGGCGATCGATTTCCTCGAATACTACGCCCTGGAAGCCGAGCGCCTGATGGCGCCGGTCAAGCGCGTGCCGGTGCCGGGCGAGATCGACGAGGACTACCTTCAGCCGCGCGGCATCGCGGCGGTAATCGCGCCGTGGAACTTTCCGCTCGCGATCCTGACCGGCATGACCGCCGCGGCGCTGGCCACCGGCAACACCGTGGTGATGAAGCCCGCCGAACAGTCGCCCGTCATCGCCGCGAAGCTGATGGACGTGCTGAAGGAAGCCGGCTTCCCCGCCGGCACGGTGAACTCCCTGCCCGGCGCGGGCGAGACCGTGGGCGCGCGGCTGGTCGTCCACCCCGACGTGAACCTGATCGTCTTCACCGGCAGCATGGCCGTGGGCCTGGCGATCAACGCCGAGGCCGCCAAGACGCGCCAGGGCATGCAGGCCGTGAAGAAGGTCGTCTGCGAGATGGGCGGCAAGAACGCCGTGATCGTGGACAGCGACGCCGATCTCGACGAGGCCGTCCTCGGCGTCCTGCGCAGCGCCTTCGGCTACGCGGGCCAGAAGTGCTCGGCCTGCTCGCGCGCGATCGTCGTCGGCGATGCGTACGAACCGTTTCTCAAGCGCCTGGCCGAGGCCGCGCAGAGCATCCGCGTCGCGCCCGCGGCCGATCCCGGCTGCGCGGTGCCGCCGGTGATCGACGAAGAGGCGCGCGCGCGCATCCTCAAGATGATCGCCAGGGGCCGCAGCGAGGCGAAGGTGGCCGTCGAGATGCCCGTGGACGAACTGGCCAAGCGCGGGAGCTTCGTCGGGCCGGTGGTCTTCCGCGACGTCGCGCCGGCCGCGAGCATCGCGCAGGAAGAGATCTTCGGGCCGGTGCTGTGCGTGATGCCGGCGAAGGATTTCGACGAGGCGCTGAAGATCGCGCTGGACGTCCCGTACGCGCTGACCGGCGGACTTTTTTCGCGCAGCCCGCTCAATATCGAGCGCGCGCGCAAGGAATTCCGCGTCGGAAATCTGTACATCAACCGCGGCACGACCGGGGCGAAGGTGGACCGGCAGCCGTTCGGCGGGTTCAAGATGTCGGGGATCGGCAGCAAGGCCGGCGGACCGCAGTATCTGCACCAGTTCGTCGAACCGCGAACGGTGACGGAAAATACGCTGCGGCGCGGCTTTGCGCCCGAGGAGAAAGACGGCGGTTGAGGCGCGTTCAGGTGCGGCAGCGCACGGATCGATACCGGAGACACACGGTTCCGATGCGCAACGCCGAACAAATTGGAAAGAATCTGGCACCTGAGTTGCCAGTCTTATGTGTGGGAAAGGGCGGGGGGAAGGCGATGGAAGGATAGGAAAGGAGGGTTCTGGCCATTTACGCCCATAAAGAAAGCCTCACGCTTGTCCGGTCCGAAGGGGCCCACGACGATCTGCGGTGGCTGGGACGTAAGGACAGTCGCTGGCTCCTGAAGGAAGCGATGAAGCGTCTCGAACAGGATCCCACCGTCGAGACGCGTAATATGAAGACTCTGCGCGAAAACCCCATCGCGCAACGCGAACTGCGTCTGCACGGCAAATACCGAATCCTCTTCAACGTCGATCTGGAACGCCGCACCGTGACGATTCTCGTCGTGGCGATCAAGCGCCATAACGTGATGTACGTCCGGGGCGAGCGATTCACTGCCGTTCAAGACGAGCTTTAGACGCGCTTCGACGGATCGGGGAAGGTGGGCGGCGCGTCCGCACGGCGGGCGTCGCTGCGGCGCAGAAAACGCCTGCGCGCTACCTAACGTTCGAGCTTCAGCGTTTCCCTTTTTTTCGCTTCTTCAGAGGAGGGCCGATCCGTTTGGCCAAGCCTTTGGGATCTCTTTTGGCATGATAAAACGCATAGACCACCAATCCATCCGATGTTTGTTCGTAGTAAATCGCATATTCATGAAATCGTTTCAGGCGAATGGCGCGAATGCCACGGGCCACTTCCGCGAATGCATCCGGGAATTCAACGGCAATGGCCAACGCGTGTTCGATTTCTTCAGCCAACGTTTCGCCCAGACCAGGCTGCCGCCGGTCGTACCATAGGTACGCTTCAAGAAATTCGGATTGTGCTTCGGACACCCAATGAACAGGCGGGATCATGCGCGCTTCGAGCGAGCCTTTTTTCTCAGCTCTTCCCACGTGATCGCGCCGGATTGATGGGCCTTGTATGCCGCCTGGCGACGGAGCAATTCGTTCAGTTGAACCGGCGAAACCTCGCCTTTTTTTACGGAGCCCGCCACGCTTTGTAGAATGGACCGCGCCAGCCGGATTCGTTCCTCCGGCGGCAATTGCTTGGCTTCCTTCAGAATGCTCTGGGTGCTCATGTCGCGTGCCTCGAACCTACTTTGATTCTACAACCTCATGCCGAGGAATCCACTTTTTCGGCAGGTTCCAAAATGCGAAGCGCCTGATCGCCGGGCTCGAGCCGTGCTCGCATGGAGGCGGCTCGAGCCTTGGATCTCCGTCCGCGCTAGAGTTTGACCTCGCGTCCGCGCTGCGCGCTCTCCAGCATCGCTTCCATCATCTCCTGCACGATCAGCCCATGGCGCAGCGGCGCTTCGCATGGCGTGCCGTCCAGGATGCACGAAACGAAGTGGTCGGCGATGCGGTCGAACCCGCTGCCGCCCTTGGGCAGTTCCACCTTCTCGTCCGACGGCGCGCCGTTGCGCGTGCGGTACACGGTAAGCGGGCTCAGGCGCGCGCCGGCCTCGGTGCCGAAGAGTTCGATGTTCAGTTCGTCGGCCTGATGCGAGGCCCAGAAACTTTCGACCTGCAGGCCCGCGCCGTTCGCGAACGTGATCACGCCGCCCGCGTAATCGTCCGACGCGTACTGGCTCGAGTAGGCCTTCGGCACCGGCTTGTACTCCCAGTAGCCCTGCCCGCGCGGCCCGAACTTCGCGCCCGAGACGCCGAGCACGCTCTTCGGCTTCGGCATGCCCATCAGCCACCAGACGCTGTCGAGCACGTGGACGCCCATGTCGCGGAAGGCGCCGCCGCCTTTGCGCACGAACCCGGGGCTCCAACTGGGAATTCCGCTGCGCCGGATGCTGCGCGCGCGCGCGTAGTAGATCTCGCCGAAGGCCTTCTTGCGCGACTGCGCGCCGAGCCACTGGACGTTGCCTCCGAAGCGGATCGAGAGCGACATCATGTTCACGACGCCGGCCTTCTCGGCGGCCTTGACGAGTTTTTCCGCGGGGCCGAGCGCGTCGGCGAGTGGTTTCGTCACCAGCACGTGCTTGCCCTGGTTGACGGCTTCGAGCGCGATGGGCACGTGCAACTGGTTCGGCGTGCCGACGAAGACCGCGTCGATCTCGGGATCGGCGCACATCTTTTTGAAATCCGTGTAGAACGCGACCGGCGTTTTCAGCTCGTCGGCGAACTCGCGCATGCGCTTCTCGTCCACGTCGCAGAGCGCCGTCACTTTCGCGCGCGGGTTGGCGTGGAGGGGCCGGCCGTTGGACCGCCCGATGCCCATGCCGACGATGCAGACGCGAACCGGTCCGGCGCCCGGGGATTTCTTGCGAGCCATGCGGTGTCTCCTGGTTGTTTGAAACTTATGTGATGTATTATCCGCCGTCGCGGGCGCGCGGCAAGCGCACGTTCCCGCCCGCGCGTGCGTGGCGCGAATCGGGTTCGCCGGTAGACTGCGGGCATGCGCATCGTCTTTGCCGGAACGCCCGACTACGCCGTGCCGAGCCTGCGCGCGCTGGCGGCGCTCGCGCCCGCGCACGAGGTCGTCGCCGTCGTCACGCAACCCGACCGCCCCAAGGGACGCTCGAAGACGCCGGCGCCGCCGCCGGTCAAGGCCGCCGCCCAGGAACTCGGCCTGCCTGCGGAACGCATCTTCCAGAAATCGATCAACAAGCCGGAGACGCTCGACGCGCTGCGCGCGCTCGCGCCCGACCTGCTCTGCGTCGTCGCCTATGGGGGGCTGCTGAAAAAGGACGCGCTGGCGCTCGCGAAGCGCTTCCCGATCAACGCGCACGGTTCGCTGCTGCCGCTGTACCGCGGCGCCGCGCCGATTCAGGCCGCGATCCTGGCCGGCGACGCCGAGACCGGCGTCTGCATCATGAAGATGGAGGAAGGCCTCGACTGCGGACCGGTGATGCTGCGCCGCGCGATCCCCATCGCGCCCGCCGACACCGCGGGAACGCTGCACGACAAGCTGATGGCGCTCTCGGCGGAATGCTTCGTCGAGGCCGTGAAGCTCATCGCCGGCGGCCACGCCGTCTTCGAAGAACAGGACCACGCGCGCGCTACCCACGTGACCAAGCTGACCAAGGACAGCGGCACGGTGGATTGGAGCAAGGACGCCGCGTGCCTCGAACGCTTCGTGCGCGCGATGTCGCCGTGGCCGGGCGCGTGGGCCACGCTGGAAAGCTCCGACGGCGCGGCGCGGAAGCGCATCCGGATCGCGGCCGCCGCCGTGAGCGAAGAGCGCGGCACGCCGAAGAGCGTCGCCGGCCGGGGCGAGGCGCTCGAAGTGGCCTGCGGCGACGGGCGCGTCCTGCGGATCGTGGCGCTGCAGCCGGAAGGCAGCCGCGAGATGCGCGCGGCCGAGTTCCTGAACGGCGCGGGGCGCGCGTTCGGTTCCGGCGCGAGGATGCTGTGACCGAGCCCGGCGGCGCGCCGGACGAATGCGCGCGCGCATCGCGCCGCCGCGCGGCGCTGTGGCTGCTGCCGCTCCTGCTGACGCCGCTGCTGATCGCGCAATGCGCGACGGCCCCGTTTCTCGCCTTCGACGACGCCACGTACATCCGCGACGATCCGCGCCTGAGCGCCGAGGCGCCGCTGCACGCGAGCCTGACGCACCGCCCGTACTATCCATTCTATTACCCGGCCACGATGCTCTCGTGGAAGCTCGACCGCCTCGTCTGGGGCAACCTGCTCGCGACGCCCTTGGGCGAGCGTGCCTGGCCCACGGGCATTCGCATCACCAACCTGCTGCTGCATCTCGGCGCGGCGCTGCTGCTCTGGTCGGCCTTGCGCGCGCTTCGAGCGCCGGACGCGCTCGCGGGCTTCGTGACGGCGGCGTTCGCGCTGCACCCGGCGGCCTGCGAGTCCGTCTGCTGGGCCGTGGAACGGAAGAACGTGCTCGCGGCCTTTTTCGCCTTCGCGGCGCTGTTGCTGTACATCCGCGCGCGCGGCCTGCCGCGCCATGCGGGCGCTGTGGCGCTCTTTGCGCTCGCGATCCTCTCGAAGCCCAGCGCGCTGGGGCTCTTCGCGGTCGTCGCTTCGTGGGAACTCCTCGGCCGGCCCAGCTTCGGGTCCGAAGCGGCGCCTCGGGACCGCTGGACCTCGGCGCTCGCGCGGCTCGCCCCGTGGACCGTGGTGGCCGCCGCCGGCACGGCGCTCGGCTTCGTCATGCACGAGGAAAACCTGCTGCCGCCGCCGGGCGGGAACGTCTTCACCGCGCTCCTGACCGACGTCGAAATCCTCTGGCGCTACGCGCTTCATTTCCTCTGGCCCGCGGGCCTGAGCGCCTACTACTGCGTGGTACCGATCGTCTCGCTCGCCGAGCCGCGCCTGTGGACGCACGGGCTGCCGCTGCTCCTGCTCGTGGCCTCGACCGTGCTGGTGCACGAAAAGGGCGCGCGCCGCCCGACGCTCTTCGCGTGGCTCTGGTTCTTCGGCGCGCTGGGCACGAACCTGAACCTCGTCGGGATCAACGACCTGATGCACGACCGCTTCGTGTACCTCTCCTCTCCGGGCTTCTGGCTCGCGCTGGGCCTGGCGGCCGGCGCGCTGGCGAAGAAGGCCAAGGGGGCCGGCGTGCCGGCGTGGGCGCCGGCCGCGGCCGTCGTGGGCCTTTCGCTGGCGTGGAGCGGCGCGAGCTTCGTGCGCGGCGAGCGTTTCTCGCTCGCGGCCAAGCTCTTCGAAGACGCCGTCGCCAAGCAGCCGGGCTCGTCGTACGCGCGCATCTTCCTGGCCGCCGACTACAGGGTGCTCGCGAAGCACAAACGGAAGAAGGGCGAGGCCGCCGAGGCCGAGGACCTGTTCGCGCGCAGCTTTGCCAGCCTGGAGGCCGGCGTGCGCGCGCCGGACTTCGACCGCTTTCTGCAGAAGACGCGCGCGTACGCCGACCTGGCGCTCGAGTATCAGCGGCGCAAGCGCTTCCCGCAGGCGGCGGAGTACGCCCAGAAGGCGCTGGCTTCCGGCGGCCACGCGGAGGCCGAGGCCGCCGCGCTGACGGTGCTTGCGTCGCAGGCCGCCGGCCGCAACGAATTGAACGAGGCCCTGGCCCTCTTCGACGACGCGCTGAAAAGGTCGCCGCAGGACCGCGCGCCGCATCTCGGGCGCGCCCGGACGCTGCTGCTGATCCGCGACCACTGGCAGGCCGCGGGCGATCCCGCCAAGGCGCGGGCGGCGCAGGCCGAGGCCGTGGCGTCGCTGCGTGCGCTGCGCCTTGAGGACGAGGGCGGCGAGGAGGCGCGCGCGCTGCTTCGCCAGATCGCCGGGCCGCCGTAGGCGGTTGGACGGCGCGCGCGCGCCAAGGTAATCTGAACGCATGAGCCAACCCGAAGGGACACGGGTCGCGCTGGTGACGGGCGCATCGCGCGGCATCGGACGCGCCTGCGCCGAGGCGCTTGCGAGCAAAGGCTGGGCCCTCGCGCTGCAGTACCGTTCGAACGCGGACGAAGCGGCCGCGGCGGCGCGCGCGATTCAAGATGCCGGCGGCAAGGCGCAGGCGTTCGCCGCCGACCTGAGCGCGCCCGGCGAAGCCGCGCGCCTGGTGGACGCGGCCGCGCAGGCCCTGGGCGGCCCCGTGGCGTTGGTGCACGCGGCCGGCGCGATCTCCGAAAAGCCGATGGCATTTGCGAAGCCCGCCGAGTGGGCCGCGCAACTGGAATTGCACGCGATCTCCGCGCACGCGCTCGCGCAGGCGCTGCTGCCGTTCGTGCGGAAGAGCGACGCGGGGCGCTTCGTCTTTATCGGCAGCATGGCCGGCGTCGTGGGCCTGGGCAACGCGGCGGCGTACGCGGCGAGCAAGGGCGCGCTGGCGGGCCTGGCGAAGTCGCTCGCGCTGGAGTGCGCGCGCTGGAAGGCGACGGCGAACGTGATCGCGCCCGGCTACGTCGAGACCGCCATGACCGCGCACCACGACGAAGCGCGCAAGGCGGCCGCGTCGGCCGCGATTCCGCTGGGGCGCTACGGCACGGCTGCGGAAGTGGGCGCTCTGGCCGCGTTCCTCTGTTCGCGCGAAGCCGGCTACGTGACGGGGCAGACGATCGCGATCGACGGCGGGATGAGCCTGGGGTGAGCAGCGGGGAGCGGAAAGCGAGAAGGATGATCTCGGAATCGACGTTGCTGGTGCGTCCGGAGCACCTGAACCACCACGGCTCGCTCTTCGGCGGGCGGCTGCTGGAATGGCTCGACGAGCAGGCGTACATCGCGGCGATCACGCGGTTGGACTACCGCGCGAACCTGGTGACCGTGGCGATCGACAACGTGGAATTCCACCAGCAGGTTCGCAAAGGCGCGGTGCTGCGGTTCCGCTCGATGCTCGTGCACGTCGGCCGCACTTCGCTGACCGTGCATACCGAGGTCGCGCTGATGCCGAGCGAACTGAACATCTTCGAGGCGTACGTCACCTTCGTCGCGCTGGACGCGAACAATCATCCGACGCCGGTGGCGAAGCTGCTGCTGGAAGCGTTCAAGCCGCGCGCGCCGGCGATCCGGAAGCACTGGAAAGTCGTCGAGGCCGGCCGGCTGGCGCGCAAGCGCGGGCAATAAAAAAGAGGAACGCCGGAGCGTTCCTCTTTCCTTCAATTCAAGCCGCCGCCCGCGAACCCGCGCTACTCCTTCTTGCCCGGATCGTTCGAGAGCGTGGTCGTGTACGTGTTGCCCAGCGCCTGGTATTCCTTGGGCGTGGCGCCTCCCGTCCGCACGCTCGGCTGCCGGGCCTTGAGGATGCGTTCGCGGCGTTCCATCAGGCCCGTCGCGATCTTCTCCATCGACTTGCTGACGTGGCGGAAGGCCGGGCCGCCCTGCTGCTTTTCGCTCTCGGCCGGCGGCGCGTTGGGATCGCTCTTTTCCGCGTCGGCCTTGGCCTTGGCGAGCTGCTGCTGAGCGTTCTTCATTTCCTTCATCTCGGGCGCGTTGGCTTCGAGCTGGCCGAGGCGCGATTCGAGCCGGTTCAGATCCTTTTCCAACTCGGCGATCTCGTCCTTCCGTTCCCCGGGCTTCGACGGATCGGGCTTTCCTTCCTTCGGATCCTTGGGCTTGCCTTCTTCGCCCTTGCCCTGGGCGAGTTCGCTGGCCGCCGCTTTCGCTTCCTTTGCGGCCTCTTCCATCGACTTGAGCTGCGCTTCGAGGTCCTTGCTCGCCTGCGCCATCACGTCCTGCAGGCTGCCTTCGATCTTCTTCACCGTCGCGGCGAGCTGGTCGCCCTTCTTCCCGCTCTCCTGCGCCGTCGGAGCGGCCTTGGGGTTCTCGGCGTTCTCCTTCGGATCGCCCAGCTTCGCCATCTCCCGGGCGAGGTCTTCCATCGCGCTGGGCAGCTTGGCCTCCTCGGCGGTCTCGCGGGCTTCGTGCGCGGCCTGCGCGGCGGCGGCGTTGGCTTCCTTGGCCAGGTCTTCCAATCCTTCGAGCGTCTTCTCCAGCTTCTGCGCGTCGCGTGAGGCCGCGCGCTGTTCGGCGGCGGCTTCGTCGCGCTTGGCGGCGTCGGCGGCGTGCATCGGTTCGCCGGGCTTGGTCTCGGGGAGCGACTTCGCGGCGGCGGCGGCCTTCTCCTGCTTTTCGCGGGTCGCCTTGGCCAGGTCCTGCGCTTCCTTCGTCTTCTGCTTCAGCGTGCCGCCGGCGGCCCTTTCCATCTGGTTGAAGGCGCCTTCGAGCGCCTTCTCGGCCTGCGCGGCGGGGGCCTTGGCCTTTTCCATGTCCTGCCCCGAGAGCGCGCGGGCCGACTGCTTCGCCTGCTCGGCGGCGCGGTTGAGCTGTTCCTTGGCCGAACCGGCGTGGCCCTGGCGATGCAGTGCTTCGAGCTTGTCGGTCGCGTCGGCCAGGTCCTTGGCGGCCTCGCCGACCTTTTCCTGGTGCTCGGCCAGCTTGGCGGGATCGCGGTTCTCGCCGATGCCCTTGTTGATCTCGTTCTGTTCCTTCTTCAGCGCCTGGACCTTGCGCATCGCGTCGGCCAGCGCCTGCATGTCGGAGGCCTCGGCCTTCTGCATCGCCTCCTGCACCGAGCGCGCGGCCGCGTCGAGCGCGCGGGTGGCCTTGTGCTGCTCGCGTTCGGCGGCGGCGGCCTTGCCCTGTTCCAGGTTCTCGGCGGCCTTCTCGGCCGACTGCTGCCCCGGCGAGGACTCGCGCGTGTGGGATTCGGCCTGCTTGAGCGATTCGGCGCCGGGCATGTTGGCGTTCGCGGCCCGATCGGCGGCCTTGGAAAGGCGGTCGGCCAGGTCCTTCATGTCCTGCGCGAGTTCGCCCTGGCGCTTGCCCATCGCGGCCATCTGGCGCATCGACTTCTCATCCGGCTGGCCTCCGGGCTGCGGCTGCCCGCCCGGCTGGGGCTGGCCGGAAGGCTGTTCGCCCGCCTTCGGTTCGCCCGGCTGCTGGCCGCTCTTTTCTTCGCCCGGCTTGGGCTGCTGGCCGCTCTTGGGTTCGCCCTGTTCCTGCTGGCGCTGCATCTCGCGGCTGGCCTGCGCCATCTGTTCCTGCTTCTGCGCCAGTTCCTGCGCGTCCTGCTTCAGGTTGGCCAGTTCCTGGCGGAGCTGCTTGTCCATCTGGTCGCGGATGCTGCGCTGCGCGTCCTTCATGTCCCGGCCGGCCTCGTGGGCCAGGTCCTTCGCCTGCTGAATCTTGTTCTTGTCGAGTTCCTTCTGGGCCTGGTCGAGCTTCTCGCCGGCCTGCTGCATCTTGTCGGCGGCGGGGTTCAGGTCCGGGTTGCGCCTGGCGAGTTCGCGCAGGTTCTTCTCGCGCTCCTCGGCATCCTTCTTAAGCTGGTCGAGTTCGCTCTGCGTCTCGCGCTTGAGCTGGCGTTCGGCCTGCTTCTGTTCCTCGGCCTGCGGCGTGCCCTGGGGCGGCTGCTTCTTGCTCAGGTCTTCCAGTTTTTCCAGTTCGCGTTCGAGTTCCTTCTCGCGCTCCATCATGGGCGGAAGCTGGGCCATCTCTTCGCGCGCGGCCTGCTGGTCCTGCTGTTCCTGCTGCTGCTGGTTCTTCTTTTTCTTCTTCGACTGGTTCTGCATCGCCTGCTTGAAGCGCGGGTCGCCTTCCTTGTCGGTCAGGAGCAGGCGGCGGGTCTCGGAGAGGCTGCGCAGCGCTTCGATCTCAGGGTTGACCGCGGCGGCGGGCTTGGTCTCGTCGAGTTCCTTGGCGGCGGCGCCCATGCGTTCCGACGCCGTGTCCATCAGCTTCAGTTCCTTCTCGCCGAGCGGGTTCTGCGGCTTCGGCTGGTCGCCTTCGGCGGGGGCTTCCTCCTGGGCGGCCTTTTCCATCTCGGCCTTCACGTCGGCCATCAACTGGTCGAGCTGCCCGCGCAGGCTGCGCTGGTCCTCGGCGGTCTTGGCCGCGGCGGCCTTGGCGCGGTCGTCGGCGGGCTGGTCGGCCTCGCGCAGGCGCGCCTGGGTGAAGGTCTCCTGCAGGAGCTTCTTCTGAATCTCGATCATCTTGTCGAGGTTTTTCACCGACTGCGGCGTCGGCGGGTGGCCGCCGGGCTGCTGCGGCGCGTCGTATTCTTCCTCGTCGTAGACGGTGATGAACTGAATCTCGCTCTTGGCGATCTTCGGGCCGTCGATGGTGTCGTTGTCCAGCGCGTAGGCGTAGTAGGCGATCACCTCGCCGCCCTTCAGGTTCAGGTTGGCCAGGTCCCAGGTCAGCGTGCCGTCGCCGCGGGTGGGCGCGGGCTCGAAGCGCTTGACCAGGGTCTTCTTCTCTTCCAGGCCCAGGCTGTGGAAGATGCCGATCTCGCCGACGCCCACGTCGTCGCTGGCGGTGATCTCGATCTTGACCGACTGTTCGCGGTGGACCATCAGGTCGCGTTCGGGCTTGCGGATCGTGACGCTGGGCTTCTTGTCCTTCAGCGCCGTCACCTGGTAGCTGGCGGGCGCCTTGTTCGAGCGGCCCTTCTGGTCGGTGATCGCGATCTGGTAGCGGTCGTTGGTGTCCACGGCGAACGTGAAGGAGCCCTGCCGCCCGTCCACGGCGGCCGGCGCGGGCGGGCGTCCGGAACTGAAGTTCACCTGCCCGGCGCCCAGCGCGGTGCTGCTCTTGAAGTGCACCGTCACCTGCGTGCCCTTGAGCGCCTTGATGTCGCCCTGGCCCGGCGGGAGGAGTTCGGGCGCGCGCCCCGTGTACTTGGGGTACTCGAGCTGCACGGTGAATTCGTCGATCTGCGGTTCGCGGAAGACGTGGATCGTGTACTCGGGGCTTTCGGCGTCGCCGGCCTTGACCTTGAACGTGGCCGAATCGAGCAGGCGGCGCAGCGAGGCGCGGTAGAGGCCGTCTTCGCCGCGGTCCATCAGGCGGTCGTCCCAGCGCGCGTCCTTGCCTTCGCCGGTCAGGACGCTCAGCGTCACCTGGTCGGGCACGCGCCCGTCCAGCGTGACCAGGATCGGCACGCTGGTCTCGACGGCCACTTCGCCGTCCACCGGCACCGCGCGGCCGTCCTCGAGCCGTTCGACGCTCTTGATCGTCGTCATGGTCGGCGGAGCGACCTGCGCGGTGGGGTTGAAGAAGCGCGCCCATGTGGCCGCGAAGAGCCGCGGGTTCACGCCCGCGTAGATGCCCACGCCCGCCGAGACCAGGAACGCGGCCAGCGCCGCGGCGCCCGCGCGCTTCCAGTTGACCGTCCGCGCGAAATCGAGCCCGTCGCTGCGCGTCTTGGCCTGCGCGATCAGCGCGCCCACCAGCTCGGGGCTCGTGCCGTCGTCGGCCTTGCCGCGCCCGTATTCGATGGCGGTCGAGAGCTGTTCTTCCAGTTCGGGGTAGGAATGTTCCACCGCGCGGGCCATCGGCACCTGCCCGCCCAGCTTCGAGAGCGGGCGGACGACCGCGAGGAAGAGCGCCGCGAGCACGCCGCCGGCCGTCATCGCCAGCCAGAAGACCCGCGAACCGACCGAGAGCTTGAAGAGCACGTCCACGAGGCTGAAGCCCAGGAACGCCGCGGCCACGATCGCCAGCGCGACGCAGAGCCCCGAGATCACGAACTTGGTCCGGTGGCGGCGGCGCACGTCTTCGACGCGCGACTCCAGCGCCTTCCAGGCTTCCTGCGCCTGCGGCGGCAGCGTGGCCTGCGTATCGGGGCGGTCGAGGGTGGAAGGCATGGTCGAGGTTCCTCAACGGCTAAGGGGTTGGATCGGGCTCGGCTCCCTTTAATAGATACATCCGCGCGCGGTTTGGTTGCTAACCTTCCCAAAAATCGCGCACTATTACTTCTAACAGCAGACAGACCACCGCGGCCAACAGAAAGTACCGCCAATCCGGGGCTTGTGACTTCAATTCCTCCGACGACTGCTGCCCGATTTTGACGCCTTCCTCGGCCGTGGCTGAGGGTTCTGTTTGGTTAGACGTGAAGAGGGCCCGAAGGGCGGCCAAATCTTCGGAAATCAGGTCCGATTCCTTTGGGTCTAAGTTTCCAGCCCAAAAGACGTTATGCGATAAGGTGCCCTCGCTGTAGGCCCCCGAGTAGAGGCCGGGCCGATCCACGGGGCAGGCCTGCCCGGCGGTCAGTTCCTTCTTCTCCGGCTGGGGCGGGGGGGTCTCGATGCGGAACGGAGTCTCGGCCGGAAGGCCCAGGTCGGCCGGTTCGATCTGCTGGCCGATGAGCAGGCTGCGGCTGCTGGAGGCCTCCACGCCGGCCAGATACCGCACCACCTGGTGGACCAGGGCCGGAAAGTTCAGGTTGATCGGGAGGTCCGTGTCGGTGTTGGGCCGGGGCAGAAACGGGAAGAGCAGGACCTTGCCCTTGCCGAAGGGGCGTTCGACCAGAAACGGGCTGCCGTCGTTGAAGGTGGCCAGCACCTTGCCCGCGGGATGTTCGGGCGCGCCCGCGTGCAGGTCTTTCTCGTTCATCTGGTAGTTGCGCAGGAACTTGACCTCGCGCAGTTCCGCGTCGTAGGGCGCCGTGAAGACCTTGAAGATCGGGTGATCAGCCGCGAAGGCGTCGAGGCCGTTGTAGCGCCCTTCGGCCAGGTTGCCTTCGTACTGCGATCCCGGGCGCGCCGGAAGCAGGCCCTTGCCATCCTTGAAAAAGGCCCCGTTGTAAAAGGCCTCGCCGATGCGCCCTTCCGAACGGCCCATGAAGATCACGAGCCCGAGGCCGTTCTTGACGGCGGCCTCAACCGCGGCGAGCGACGCGGGCGGGAGTTCGGTGAGCCCGCAGAGGAAGAGCAGGTCCGCGTGCTTGAGCGTCTCGGCGGAAAGCTTGGCGCCTTCCACCGGCAGGACGCGCACGTAGGAGGCGGAGGGTTCCTCGTGCCCGCCCGCGAGCGGCGTGGTGTCCGTGCCGCGCGGCGTGGGGTCGAGCGCCACGCGCAGGAAGTAGGACTCGTCGAGGAACGTGTTCTGTTCGCGGAAGTGGTCTTCGCTGACGACGGCGGCCAGGCTGTCGCGCAGGCGCAGCGCGAAGTAGCGGCGGTCGTCGTCGGGCAGGGCGTCGTGCGCGGCCACTTCGACGTAGCCGGCGGCCTCCCCCGCGTGCGGGAAGACGGCCTCGAGTTCGATCTCGGTATTGCCGCGCGGGCCCAGGCCGAGGGTGCGCTTGGCCAGTTCCTTGCCGTTCACCACCAGGCGCACGGCCAGGTTGGGCGCTTCGCCGTCGGAGTAGTTCTCGACGCGCACGCCGAAGCGGATCGGCTGGTTCTCGATCCAGACGTCGCTCTTGGCGCGCACGTCGGTCACCGCGATGTTGCGCAGGCGTTCGGGGGCGCGGCCGGCGTCGGCGTAGGGCGTCTCGACCTCGATGCGCACCGGATGCGTGGCGACGGCGGCCAGGCGCGCGACGTCCACCCACGCGCCGCGGTCCACCTGCGTGGCCTGCTGGTCGCCGATCAGCACGACGCGGCGGACCGGTTCGCGGGCGTCGGCGAGCAGATCCATGCCCGAGCGCAGGCCCTGGGTCAGGTCGCCGCGGCGGGTGAGCGCGCGTTCGCGGCGGAGTTCGGAGACGGTGGCGCCGAAGTTGCCGGAGAGTTCCACGGCGGCGCGCCCGGGGTCGCTGGCGAAGATCAGGGCGACGCGGTCGCCGGGCTTGCGTTCTTCGCACAGGGCCGCGGCCTTCTGCATCGCAAGCTGCCAGCGGGTAAAGCCGCCTTCCTGCGCGTTCATCGAAGGCGAATCGTCGAGCACGAGCACGACGGCCTGGCGCTGTTCGCCGTTGCCGCCGGCCAGCACCTGGCCGACGCGGTAGGGCCGCGCGAAGGCCAGCGCGATCAGGATGCAGGTCGCCGCGCGCAGGAGCAGCAGGATCAGGTCGCGCAGGCGCAGGCGGCGCGTCTCGCGCAGCACCGATTCGCGAATAAAGAGGAGCGAGGAGAAGACGACGCGGCGTTTGCGCAGCTTAAAGATGAGGTGAATGATCACCGGCACCGCGAAGGTGGCCGTGCCCGCCAGAAAAATGGCTTGGAGAAAACCCATGTCGCGCCAGTGTATCCATACCGCCGATGAGCGAAAGCGAAGAGCGGCAAGGGAATAAACCGCCGGCCCGCGCGCCGGGTCACGCGCGGTTCAGCAGGCTTGGACGGCCGGCACTTTTCCATGGTTTTCATTCGAATGCGCCTCGCGCCAGCGGGCGCACAGGTCGTCCGCCGCCGGTCGCCAATGCGGGTAGGTAAAAGAGAAACCATCCGCCCGCAGCCTGCCAGGGACGACGCGGCGGCTCTTAAGAATCAGTTCGGTCTCGGTGCGCAGGAAGATGGCCCCCAGTTCCAGCATCCAGCGCGTAGCCGGCAGGCCGATGCGCGTGCCCCAGGCTTCCCGCAGCGTGCGCATGAACGCGGCGTTCGGCAAGGGCTCGGGAGCGGCGAGGTTGATCGCGCCGGACAGGTGTTCGCGCGCGATGATCCAATCGAGCGCCGCGAGAAAATCGGCCTCGTGGATCCACGAGACGTACTGGCGTCCGTCGCCGCAGGTGCCGCCCAATCCCTTGCGCACCAAGCCCAGCAGCGTATCGAAGATGCCGCCGCGTTCGGGGCTCATGGTCATGGCCGAACGCAGCGCGACCTTGCGCGTCTTCGGCGTTTCGGCCGCCGCCAGCGCGCGCTCCCATGCCGTCGCGACGGTGATGCTGAAGTGCCAACTTGCAGGCACGTCCGGTTCGTGCCCGCCAAGGATGCCGGTGGCCTCGTCGTTGGGCGCGTCGAAGCGGTGCGCGTACACAGTCGCGGTGCTTGCCTGAAGCCAGACACGCGGCGGGCGTTGGGCACGCGCGATGGCCTCGCCGACCACGCGGGTGCTCTCGGTTCGCGAATGCAGGATTTCGCGGCGATTCGCTTCGGTGTAACGGCAGTTCACGCTGCGCCCGGCCAGGTTAAGGACCACATCGGCTCCGTCGATCTCGTGGGCCCACGGGCCGAGCGTTTTCGCGTCCCAGCCGAGCACGCGCCACGGCAGGCGCCGCGATGTCCGGCTGAGTACTACGACTTCGTGCCCTCCTTCGGCAAAATGCCGGGCGGCTACCGTGCCGACCTGTCCGCTTCCGCCGGGAATCACGATCTTCATCGCACACCTCCTGGCCCGAGCGCTTCCTGCTCCGCATTACCTTACGCAGGATCCGCCTGCTCCGGCTGGGTTTCTGGCATTTCGAAGGATTCGAACGGACCGAACGAAACGAAGCGAACTTTGGCCCAGCACCTTCTTGCGCGGCGCGAAAACGTGGGGTTTATTGTCTACCTTGCCCGAGTCTGCTGCTTGAGACAGGGCCCGTGATGCGCGGGCGTAGTTGGGTGTAGTTGGGCGCAGTTGGCCAAAGTTCCGCGCCGCACGCGAAGCGAGGCTGCACCAGTCGCAACCGGGGCCGAATGCGAATTCGGTTCAGGGGAAACTCTGTTTGTACGCAAGGATTTAGGTCTTTATTCACCGCGGAGACGTTCTTTCACCACAGAGATCACAGAGGACACAGAGATCACAGAGGACACAGAGAACGGCCACGAATCGAATACGTGGAATCCAGTCGCGCTGTTCTCTGTGTTCTCTGTGCTCTCTGTGGTGAAAAGGATTTGAGGAGAACCCATGCCCCAGATTGTCGTCGAGGATTTGCAGAAGCGGTACCACGTCGCGGAACGGACGGCGGGGCTGTGGGGGGCGGTGCGCGGGCTGGTGCACCGGCGGCACAGAGTCGTCGAGGCGCTGAAGGGCATCGGCTTCTCGGTCGAACGCGGCGAGGTGGTCGGCTACATCGGGCCCAACGGCGCGGGCAAATCCACGACCGTGAAGGTGCTGGCCGGGATTCTGGTGCCCGACGCCGGGCGCTGCGAGGTGAACGGGCGCGTGCCGTGGCGCGAGCGCATCGAACACGTCCGCCGCATCGGCGTCGTCTTCGGGCAGCGCACGCAGCTCTGGTGGGACCTCCCGGTCGTCGAATCGTTCGAGCTGCTGCGCGACATCTACAAGGTCGAACCCGGCGCGTACCGCAAGTCCTTCGACGACCTCGTCGCGCGCCTGGACCTTGGCGCCATCCTCGATACCCCCGTGCGCCAGCTCAGCCTGGGCCAGCGCATGCGCTGCGACCTGGCCGCGAGCCTGATCCATGCGCCGGACCTGATCTACCTCGACGAACCGACGATCGGGCTCGACGCGGTCGCCAAGCTGGCGGTGCGCGACTTCCTGCGCGAACTGAACAGGACCCGCGGCGTCACGATCCTGCTCACCACGCACGACATGGACGATATCGAGGCGCTCTGTTCGCGCGTGATGGTCATCGGCGAAGGGCGCATCCTTTCCGACGGGACGCTGGACGGGTTGCGCGCGCAGGTGAGCGGCGAGCGGCGCCTGATCGTGGACCTGGAAAACGGGAGCGGCGCGTTCGAGCACGAAGGCGTGACCGTCGAGCGCCGCGAGGGCCACCGCGTCTTCCTGCGCTTCGACCCGCGCCAGGTGCCCACGGCCGGCCTGATCGGGCGCATCGCCGCCCGGCACGCCGTGCGCGACCTGTTCGTCGAACACCTGCCCATCGAAGAGATCATCCGCCGCCTGTACGAGAGGATTCCCGCGTGAGAGCCTACGCCGCCGTATTGAGCGCCCGCGTCCGCACGCTGCTGCAATACCGCGCCGCCGCGCTGGCCGGGATTGCGTGCCAGGTCTTCTGGGGCATCCTGCGCACGGCGATCTTTGGCGCGTTCTTCGCCATGAATCCCGCGCGATCTCCCATGAGCCTGCCGGAGATGGTCACGTACATCTGGCTGGGGCAGAGCCTCTTCCGCATGCTGCCCACCGGCGCCGACGGCGACGTGCGCGCCCTGATCCGCACCGGCGGCGTGGCCTACGAACTCACGCGCCCGCTGGACCTGTACGCCTTCTGGTATACGCGCTCGGTGGCGATGCTCGCTGCGCCGATGCTGCTGCGCGCCGTGCCCTTGCTCGGCGTGGCCGCGCTCTTTTTCGAAATGCTTCCGCCCGCCTCGCCGCTCGCGCTGGCCGCGGGCCTCGCGTCGCTCCTGTGCGGCCTGCTGCTCAGCGCCGCGTGCGTGACGCTGCTGACGATCTCGCTGCTCTGGACGGTCTCGGGCGACGGCATCTCGCGCATGGCGGTCATCGCGGTCTGGGCGTTCTCGGGCATCCTGCTCCCGCTGCCGCTCTTCCCCGAATGGCTCCAGCCGGCGCTGGCGCTGCTGCCCTTTCGCGGGCTCATCGACGGGCCCTTCCGCCTGTACATGGGGCATATCCCGGCCGAGCAGGCCCCGGGCGTGCTGCTGCACCAGCTCGGCTGGACCCTGGCGCTGATCGCGCTCGGGCGCTGGCTGCTGGGGCGGGGGATTCGGCGCATGGTGGTGCAAGGAGGCTGACGATGCTGGAGTCGCTCGCGCTGTACCGCCGTTTTCTGGGCATCTCCGTGCGCGCGCAGATGGCCTACCGCGCTTCGTTTCTCATGCAGGCCTTCGGGAACTTCGCGATCACCGCCTGCGAGTTCCTCGCCATCTGGTCGCTCTTCGAGCGCTTCGGCGAACTGCGCGGCTGGACGCTGTCCGAGGCCGCGCTGCTTTACGGATTGGTGAACGTCTCGTTCGCCGTCGCGGAAGCGCTCTCGTTCGGCTTCGACGGCTTCGGCGAAATGCTCAAGCGCGGGGAGGTCGACCGGCTGCTGCTGCGGCCGCGCGGCCTGGTCTTGCAGCTCATGGGCCAGCATTTGGCGCTCAAGAACGCGGGCCGGCTGCTGCAGGGACTGGCCGTGCTGGGCTGGGGCGCCGCGCACGCGCCGGTGGCCTGGACCCCCGCGCTCGCCGCGAACCTGGTGCTC
>JAHCJK010000064.1 GCA_026184295.1 Planctomycetota bacterium | reverse complement strand
TGGATCACTTCGTGAAAGAGCGTCGGGCGCCCGAAGACCGGATGCGTGAAGAGCTGGAGAAGGTAGCCGTCGGCGCGGTCGCGGTCAACCAGGATACGCAGTTCCTTCAGTTCCTCGATGTCCTCGCGAATCTCGCCGACGCGGCGGCGGAACTCGTCGTCGTAGTAGCTCTCCGGCACGCCCATGAACTTGACGCCCTGCGCGCGCATCTCGCGCACCGTGGTGACGATGTTCGGGGTCAATAGCGCGATGTGCTGAACGCCGGGCCCCTTGAACTCGTCGAGGAACTCCTGAATCTGCGAATTCTTGCTGCTGGGCTCGTTGATCGGCAGCTTAATGTAGCCTTCCTCGTCGCCCACGACCTTGCTCATCAGGGCGCTGCGCCCGGTGTTGATGTCGAAGTGCTGGCGCTGGTCGAAGCCGAAGACGCGGTGGTAGTAATCGACCCACTCGTCCATGTGTTCCACGTTGGCGACGATGTGGTCGATCATCGCGAACTGAATCTCGCCGTCCTCGATCCCGCCGGCCACGTTCTGGTACCCGGGCGCGAAGACCCCGTGCTGCTTGCGCTGAATGAAGGTGTGCGTCGTGTCGCCGTAGGCCGCGATGGTGCCGCCGGCGAAGATTTCGTGTTCGTCCAGCGGGCGGACGACCTTCGCCCCGGCTTCTTCGGCGTGCTTCAGCGCCACGGCGGTGTCGCGCACGCGGAAGGCGATGTCCTTCACGCCGCCGCCGTGCTTGTCCACGAAGGCGCGGATCGCGTCGGCCTCGGGGCCGGACCCGGCCGCTTCGGCAAAGAGGAAGTTCACGCGCCCCTGCCCCACCACGAAGGCGCGGCGGCCTTTCAGGCCCGTCGAGGGATCGCCGTAGCCGCGGCGGTACATGCCGTAGCCCTTCAGGTAGTTCTGGGCCCACTTCTCGGCGTCGTCCACGTAAAATTCGAGATGGTCGATGCCTTTGATGCCCAGCGGATTGTGGCTCTTCGGATGCACCTTCTGCGCGACCGCGGCGCCTCCGGATTCATGATGGTCATGCATGGCCTTCACCCCTTCCGGTCTCACTTCCGCGCGGCTTCGGCGACCGCGGCGGGCTCCTTGAGCGGGACGTCCAGGACATGCTTGACCGTCGCGAGCGTCAGCATCGTGTGGATGCGCCCGACGCCCGGCAGCACGCTCAGGCGTTCCACCAGCATCTTGCGCAGTTCGTCCACGTTCCTGGCGAGAACTTTCAGCAGAAAATCGTAATCTCCGGCGACGTGATGGCATTCCAGCACGTCCGGATGGGAGGCGATGGCGTCTTCGAAGCGCTGCAGCGAGACCTGGTCGTGGTCGCGCATCGTCACCTGGACGAAGACGACGACGTCGTGCCCCAGGGCCCGCGGGTCGATGCGTGCGGTGTAGCCGCGCACGACGCCGGAGCGTTCGAGGCGGCGCACGCGCTCGAGGGTCGTCGAAGGCGAGAGCCCGGCGCGCTCGGAGAGATCGACGTTGCTGATGCGCCCGTCTTTTTGCAGCGCATGCAGGATCACCAGGTCGATCTCATCGAGTTCGAACTTTCGACCGTTTGTTTCGTTGATCGGCATGTTGATGGCTCCAACATTCTGCTCATACTAATTAACACGCCGTGAAATTCGATTCAATGGGCAAGAGTAAGAATTTAATTCGACAAGTGTTCAAAAATAGCCCATCACAGGTGTGCGGTCTTGAACATCTAATTTGGTAAGCATCAGTGGAGACAGGGATTAGATTCTACGCAGCCGAACGCATACCTTGCCAGTCATACAGGAGCCGTTCGTTGAATCTGTTGCAAGCCTGGAGAAACCGCCCGTGATCGAACCTGCCCGTTCGTACCGTCCGCGAGCCTCGTGGGCGGCGTTGATGATGCTCCTTTTCGTGCCGGTGCAGGCCTTCGGGGCCGCGACCACCGGGCCGATTCCGCCGCTGCTGAAGAAGGCCGAAGGCGCGCACACCGCGATGCATAAAAAGCTCGCGCAGGCCGTCGTGGGCATCGTCTGCAAGGGGCGCATGCCCAACGGCATGCCCAGCGACTTTTACGGCACCGGCGCGGTGATCTCGCCCGACGGCCTGATCCTGACGGACCTGACCGTGATCCCGGAAGGCGCGACCGACGTGAAGATCTACTTCACCAACGGCAAGGTGCTGCCCGCGACGATCCGCAAGACCGACGTGAAGTGCGAGGGCGTGCTCCTGAAGGTGGAAGGCAAGGATTTTCCGCACATGAAGCTGGCCGACAGCGCGCAGTACAAGGTCGGCGACCCGACGTATTCGTGGGGCAACCCGTACTTCACCATCCAGCGCGACGGCCAGGTCTCGCTCAGCACCGGGACCATCAGCGGCGTCTACCAGACGACCAGCGCCGACGACCAGAGCCGCTATTCCGGGTGGGTGATCGAGACCGACGCCGCGGTGAACCCCGGTTCGGACGGCGGCCCGCTGACCGACTGCGAAGGCAACCTGCTCGGCATCATGAGCCTCGCGTTCTCGCGCAGCCGCTGGCTGGGCCTGGCCATCCCGTCGCACGTGCTCTCGGAGGGCCTGCCGGAACTGAAGACGCTCAAGCCCGCCGTCCGCCCCAAGGTCACGCCCGAGATCGTCTCCGTCTGGGGGCCCTCGGTGGCCTTCGGCGATGCGTCCGCGGCCGCCGCACCGGGCGTCGTGGGCCTGTGGATCGAACGCGAAGGCGACACGGTGGCGCCGCCGGCCCTGCGCACGAGCGAGACGTTGCCGGGCTACAGTCCCATTCCGCCCGGGCAGGCGCGCGGGCCGTTCGAGGCCAAGCGGCCCACGCCCTCGGTCACGACGGGTTTCCTGATCGACGCCGAAGGCTTTCTGCTCACCGCAGCCTACAGCCTGGAGGACCCGGCCAAGATCAAGCACATCTACGTGTACCTGGCGGACGGCGCGCGGCTGGAGGCGAAGTTCGTCAACAAGCACGACTACTTCGACCTGGCGCTGCTGAAGATCGAATCCGCCGCGGGCAAGGCGCTCAAGCCCGTCGAACTGGCCAAAGGCGACCCGCTCGCGCAGGGGCGCGCGGTGGCGGTGCTGGGCCGCAGCGAGGCCCCCGGCGGGCTGACGGTGAACGCGGGCAGCGTGAGCGGCATGGGGCGGCGCGAGAACATCTGCGCGCAGATCAGCGCGCTGATCAACTACGGCAACCTGGGCGGCCCGATCATCGACCTGGACGGCCGCGTGATCGGCATGGCCACGGCCCTGAACGAGAAGACGCCCTGGCGCCAGAACTGCGGCGTCGGCTTCCTGCTCCCCGCGGACAAGATTCTGGAGGTGCTCCCCGATCTGAAGGCGGGCAAGAAGTTCGAGAAGCCCAAGCATCCCTTCCTGGGCGTGCAGGCCGCGCAGGGCGCGATGGACGTAAAAGGAGCGAAGGTGGCCTCGGTGGTGCCCACCGGGCCGGCCGCCGCCGCGGGCATCCAGGCCAACGACCTGATCGTGGAACTGAACGGCAAGGCCGTCGAGGACTGGCCCACGCTGGTGAAGACGATCCGCGACTGCCAGATCGACCAGGTGGTGAAGGTGAAGCTCAAGCGCGGCGCCGAAGAGAAAGTGGTGGACGTGAAGCTGGGCAGCCAATAGGACGCAGGAACGTCAAGGAGCGGACGCATGCGCAGGATGTTTCCCCAGACGGTCGTGGCCGCGCTGCTGGCCTCGTGCATGGCGGCGAGCGGCGCGCGCGCGGCCTCGCCGGTGGCCGCGGAGGCCCGCAAGCTCGAACAGGCCTGGTCCGAGGCCATCAAGAAGGTGGTGCCGGCCTACGTCTTCATCGGCGGCGGCTCGGGCGTGCTCATCAGCCCCGACGGCCTGATGCTGACCAACCACCACGTGGCGGGCGCGAACAAGCGCTGGAACGTGCGCGTCTCCAACAAGCAGTACGTCGCGAACGTGCTGGGCACCGACCCGCGCGGCGACATCACCCTGCTCAAGCTCGAAAAGGCCGCCGACCTGCCGTTCGTCGAATTCGCCGACAGCGACAACCTGGTGGTGGGCCAGCAGGTGATCGCGATCGGGAACCCGTTCATGACCGCCGAAGCGATCGGCGAGCCGACCGTGACCGTGGGCATCATCTCGGCGGTGAACCGCTTCCAGGGCTCGTACTCCAACGCGATCCAGACCGACGCGCCGATCAACCCGGGCAACTCCGGCGGCCCGCTGCTGACCCTCGACGGCAAGCTGGCCGGCATCAACGGGCAGATCGCGACGCGCTTCGGGCAGCGCGCCAACACGGGCATCGGCATGGCCATTCCCGCCAAGCAGATCCAGCGTTTTCTTCCGGTGCTGAAGGCCGCCAACGGCGGCACCGTGTACCACGGCTACATGCGGGGCCTGGTGGGCGAACAGAACGAGACCGACGGCGAACAGAACGGCGCGGAGGTGAAGGACGTCCGTCCCGGCACCTACGCCGAAAAGCTGGGCATCCAGAAGGGCGATCGCATCGTCAGTTTCGACGGCTACAAGCTGCTCAACTATACGCGCTTTCTCGGCATCATGGGCACGTACCCGGCCGAGAGCGACGTGAAGATCACGCTCATCCGCGGCGGGCAGGAAAAGACCCTCGCCGCGAAGCTGGAAATCCTCAACCCGGGCTCGCTGGAGATCAAACCCAAGCCCGGGCCGATCAACGCGCCCTTCGTCGTCGCCGAAGCCAAGAACGCGGCGCAGAAGGCCGGCATCAAGCCCGGCGATCAGGTGATGGAATTCAACGGCGAGAAGGTGAACACGCTGCTCGACTGGATCCGCATCTCGCGCCAGATGGAATTCTTCGCCGGCGACGAGGTGACGCTGAAGGTCAAGCGCGGCAAGAAGGAAGCGCCGGAAGAAGTCGAGATCAAGGTCACGCTCGACTCGGCCTTCAAGTAACCACTGCTTCAAGGAACCGCTACTTCAGCAGGCGTCCGGCCGCGCGCAGCGCCTCGTCCACGTGGGCGCGCGTGACGCCGCGGTGCGTGACCATGCGCACGCGCTCGCCCAGGGCCAGACAGCGCACGCCTTCGGCCTCCAGCGCCTTCACCAGCCACGCCGCGCCGCCCTTCGGACCCTGGCAGCCGAAAAAGAGGATGTTCGTCTGCACGGTCTCCAGGTCGGCCGTGACGCCGGGCAGTTCCGCCAGGCCTTCGGCGAGGCGGCGGCAATTCGCGTGGTCTTCGGCCAGGCGCGCGATCATCGGTTCCGAGATCGAGATCAGCCCGCACGCCGCGAGCACGCCGGCCTGGCGCATGCCGCCGCCGAGCATCTTGCGCAGGGCGTGCGCCTGGTCGATGTCCGCCTTCGTCCCGCAGATCAGCGAACCGACCGGCGCGCTGAGCCCCTTGGAGAGGCAGAAGCTGACGCTGTCGGCCACGGCGGCGATCTCGCGCGCGGGCACGCCCAGCGCCACCGCGGCGTTGAAGAGCCGCGCGCCGTCGAGATGGACCTTGATCCAGGGGCCCTGGGCGCGCGCGGCGTCCACGGCGCGCCGCAGGTCGGCGGGCGCCTGCACCGTTCCGCCGCAGAAGTTGTTGGTGTTCTCGAGGCAGAGCAGGCTCGTGGTGGCGTGGTGCGAGTTCCCGCCCGGCAGCCCGTAGCCCTTGCGGACGTTGCGCGCGATCTCCTGCGGGTCCAGGCGCCCGAAGCGGTCCACCTTCAGCGGCCACTTGGTCACCTGCGCCACGCGCGCATAGGCGGCCGATTCGGCCGTGTGCACGTGGCTGTTCTCGGCGACGAGCATCTCGGTGCCCGCCGGCGCCTGCGCCATGATCGCGATCAGGTTCGCCATGCAGCCCGACGGCACGAAGATCGCGGCCTCCTTGCCCACCAGGGCCGCGGCGCGCGCTTCCAGTTCCTTCACGGTCGGGTCGTCGCCGAAGACGTCGTCGCCGACCTCGGCCCGCGCCATCGCCTCGCGCATCTCGGGCGTCGGCAGCGTGACGGTGTCGGAACGGAAATCGGCGGGGGCTTCAGGCATGCGCGTATCCTACGGGGTGGCCGTTTCATTGCCAGGCGCGGGCGGGCCGCCAAGCGGTTTGGGGCGCACCGGCGCCGGCAGCATCATGGTAAAGCCCGTGCGCAGGGCGATCTCCGCGCGGATGCGGCGCGCCTCCTTCTGGATGTCTTCCGCGTTGCCGCCGACCTCGCGCAGGAGCATCTCCGCGAGCCCCACGGCGACCTCGGCTTCCTCGTAGCTGACGCCGCTCGCCCCGGCATCCTCGAGCATCGAACGTTCCGCGAGGTACCGCGCGCGCGTGAGAATCTTGAGGCTCGGGTTCATCAGCCGCGCGGTCGCGACGACCGGCATGCGCCCCGCCAGGTCGGGCAGCGTGATCAGCAGGTAGGCGGCGTCCTTGATGCCCGCGGCCTCCAGGATTTCGCGCCGCCCGGAGTCGCCGAAGAGCGCCCGGATGCCCATGCCGTTCAGCTTGCGCACGGTCTCCAGGTTCAGGTCGATCACGACGGGCTGTATCCCGAAGTCGGTCAGGATGCGCGTGAGCGTGCGGCCCACGGGACCGTACCCCACCACCACCGCGCGCAAGGGCCGCGCGGCCTCGGCTTCGGCCGCGGCCTCGCCTTCGGCGGCGGGGGCCTTCGCATCCGGCACGGAAGCCGGCGCGGCCTGCGGCCGCCGGCCGGCCCACGCCACCAGCCGGTCGCTGAGCCCGATCAGGAACGGCGTCGCGAGCATGCTCAGCACCGCCAGCGCCAGGACGAAGCGCAGGCTCGCGTCGGACAGGAACCCCGCCAACTGCGCCTCGCGCCCGAGCACGAAGGAGAACTCGCCGATCTGCGCGAGCGCCAGGGCGACCCCCAGGCTGACGCCCAGCGGCACCCGCCAGACGGCCGTCGCGGCGGCCGTGAGCAGCGTCTTTAAAAGCACCAGGCCGGCCAGCGCGCCCGCCAGCGGCAGCGCGTTCGCGGCGACGTAGGAGACGTCGGCCAGCATCCCGACCGTGACGAAGAAGAAGGCCATCGAGAGATTGCGCAGGGTCGAAAGGTCCGCCAGAATCTGCGAGGCGAACGGGGTATGCGAGAGCACCAGGCCGCCCAGGAACGCCCCCAGCGCGGTGCTCGCCCCGGCCATCTGCGCCGCCAGCGCCACCAGCATGCACGCGCCCAGCGAGAGCAGCGAGAAGGCCTCCGGCTGCCGCGCCAGGGCCGTGCGTTCGAAGAGCTTCGGCAGGACGTAGCGCGCGCCGAAAAAGAGCACCGGCAGGGCCACCACCAGGAGCCCCACCTGCGTGACGATGGGCCGCCAGTCCACCGTGCTTCCCGCCGGGCCGTTGAAACTCTTCAGCACCGGCAGCACGGCCACGACCAGGATCGCGGCCAGGTCCTGGAAGAGCAGCACCGCGACGGCGGTGCGCGCCAGGTGCCGGTCGCCTTCGCGCCGGTCCTCGAAGGAGCGCATCACCAGCGCGGTGGAACTGAACGCGATCATCAGCCCCACGATGCCCGCGGCCATGGGGGGCACGCCGAAGGCCCACGCGCACAGCCCGCCCGCCAAAGCCGCAAGCGCCACCTGCATGCTGCCGCCGCCCAGGCAGATCTTGAGCATCGCGCGCAGTTCGCCCAGGTGGAATTCGAGGCCGATGAAGAACATCAGCAGGATCACGCCGATGTCGGCGAATTCGTGGACGTGCTTGCCTTCCCCGAAGAAGCTCGCCTGGAACGGCCCCACCAGTACGCCCATGGTCAGGTAGCCGAGCACCGGCGAGAGCCGCCAGCGCTGCAGGGCCCAGACGATCAGGGCCGCGCCGAGCGTAAGAATCGTGAGGGCAACCAGGGGTCCGTGCATGTCAGGCCGCGGAACTCGTTCCGAAGAGCGGGTGGAGGGCCAGCAGGTCCTCGCTGCGCCCCAGCAGCACGACCGTGCAGCCGGGTTCGAGCAGGAAATCGGCCTTGGGGTTGTAGCAGAAGCGATCGTCGCGCGGGGCGCGCGCGGCGACCACCAGGACGTCGGAGACCTTGCGCAGTTCGGCCGCGGCCAGGCTCTTGCCGGCCACCTTGCTGCCCTGCGCGACCGTCAGTTCCTCGAAGCGGAAATTCTGCCGCTGGTCGCGCAGCATCGAATCGAGGAACGTCACCACCGTGGGCCGGACCAGTTCGCTGACCAGGCGCAGGCCGCCGATGGCCGTGGGATTGACCGTGCTGTTCGCGCCCGCGGCGAGCAACTTGGGCGCGGCGCGCGGATCGATGACCTTGCTGATGATGCGCAGCCCCTGGTTCAGCCGCCGCGCCGTGAGCGTGATGTACAGGTTGTCCTTGTCGTCGGTCAGGCAGGCCACCAGGCCGTGCGCGCGTTCGATGCCGGCGGTCTTGAGGATGTCGTCGTCGTCCGCGGAGCCGATCACGTAGGGGAAATCGCCGGCCACTTCGGCCACGCGCCCCAGGCGTTCCAGGTCGCGGTCGATGACCACGAAGGCGCGCTGGGTCTTCACCAGTTCCTCGACGACGTGGATCCCCGTGGTGCCCACGCCGCAGACGATGATGTGGTCCCGCATGTCCTCGATCTGCTTCAGCATGCGCCGCCTCCGGTACAGGTTCCCGAACATGCCTTCCACGATCAGCGCCGTCACGTTGGCGATCACGAACGCCGGCACGCCGATGCCCAGGATGGCGAGCCCCATCGTGAAAACGATCGCCAAAGGCGCGTTCTTGATGTCCAGCCAGTCGCCGTAGCCGATGGTCGAAAGCGTAATGACCACCATGAACAGGCAGTGCAGCAGCGTCCAGTCGTCGCGCCCGTAATACAGGCCCAGCACGTAATAAACCAGCGTGCTGAACACCGTGAGCCCGAATAGCACCAGCATGCCCCAACGGAAGAGGTGCAGCGGCTTGTATCTCGGGGAGGAGATCGTCAGGTATTCCTGTTGCGCCACGATCGGTCTCGAGGTCTCAAGGGGGCGTGATCTGCCCGAGGATGCGCAGGCCCGACGCGCCCGTCACCGACGGCAGATTGCCCGGATTGCCGAGGATGGTCTCGCGCGCGAGAATCGCGAAGGCGATCGCTTCCTTGGCCTTGATCGGCATCCCGTAGTCGTCGGAAAGCGCGATGGGCGCGGCGCCGAACTCCCTTTTCATGCGCGCCATCAGGGTGCCGTTCATCGCGCCGCCGCCGCTGATGATGATCTCGTCCACCGGTCCCTTGGCCAGGAGGTACTTCTTGTACGCGTCGGCCAGCGTGATGGCGGTGAAGTCCGTCGCCGTGCGCAGGATGTCGCTGGGCTTGACGCTGCGCCCGATGCCCCATTCGAAGACCTGGTTCGCGTACGTCGCGCCGAATTCCTCGCGCCCCGTGGACTTGGGCGGCTCCAGCTTCAGGTACGGATGCTTGAGCAGTTCGTTGAGGATGTAGCCGTCCACCTGGCCTTTGGACGCCGCTTCGCCGTTCTTGTCGTAGTGGACCTTGTTCTGCGTGATCCGCTGGATCAGCGCGTCAATGATCATGTTCCCCGGGCCGCTGTCGAACGCGAGCACGCTCTCGATTTTGGCGCCCTTGGGGATGTAGGTCATGTTGGAGATCCCGCCGATGTTGATCACCGCGCGGGTGCGCTCCGGATGCGTGAAGTACAGGTAATCGACGTAAGGCACGAGCGGCGCGCCCTGCCCGCCGGCGGCCATGTCGCGCGCGCGGAAGTTCGAGATCACCGGAACGTTCATGCGCTCCGCGATCATCGCGGGCTCGCCAAGCTGCAGCGTCGAACCGTGCCGCTGCACGTGTCCCGTCGATCCCGGCCCGATCTCCGTGCGCGGCGGCAGGTGCGCGACCGTCTGCCCGTGGCTGCCGATCAGGTCGATCGCCTCGCGCGGCAGCCCCGCGCGTTCGATGATGTTCTCGGCCGCGCGCGAAAACGAATCCCCGATGCGGAAGTTCAGCCGGCAGAGTTCGTCGGTGTGCCCGGCCTTCGGGTTGCTGATGTCGAGAATCTTCTTTTTCAGCGCGTCGGAATACGGCTCGGAATGGTAGGCGATCACCTTCACCTTCAGGTTCCCGACCCCGTGCCCGCTCAGTTCGCAAAGCGCCGCGTCCACCCCGTCGCAACTCGTGCCCGAGATCAGGCCGATGACCTTCATCGTGTCCTTCTCGAGCAATTTCTTCAGGGATTCGAGCATCGTTCGCGGTCCTCCCGAATACGCGGGCAACGGGCACACGCCAAAGCCGGATGCACGCGCCATTCTACCCGTGAACTCGGCGGTCCTCCAGTTGATTGCACGCCCCGGATCGAACCCGGCGCATGCGCGCGAATCCTTGGGGCGAACGCCAAACTTCGCTTGTCGAGGCAACGGCTTGCCGTATGATGCGCGTCCCTTTGAAGGTCCGCACTCCATGCCCAGGTGGCGGAACTGGCAGACGCGCTAGCTTCAGGAGCTAGTGGGGTTAAACCCGTGGAGGTTCAAATCCTCTCCTGGGCACCACAAGCAGCACGCGCCGTACGTTCGGTCCCCGAAAGATTCGCATCCTTTATTTGTCGCCGGTCCCAAGGCCGCGCGGCGCAAGCCGATCCGGAATGGCTGGCAGGCCGCACATGGTCGGATAAAAGCCGCCTTCCCGCCTCGCTATTACGCAGTTGCAGGGGATTCGTATGATGCCAAGAATCCTTGCCCATGCCGCCTTGATTGCACTGGTCATTGCCATAGGCCTTGCGCTTTATGCGAGAAAACTCTCAAAGCAATCCTGGATTCGCGAGGATGCGTGTTTGGAAGCGATCGAACACGTCGAACAGAGCACCTACGCTTTTCCACTATCCAAGAAGACGCTTACACGGCAGGTGGGGAATCCGGCCTATTCCCTTTTCGAAAATCACACTCAATTGCTGGAGCTGAATCCCGGAAAGGGCCAGCCGCTCCCGGCGGGATATTTCTACGTTTCCAATGCAAAGGTTCGCTTTGCCCCAACCGATTCCTCCGATCCAAGAACGAACGGCAACCGATACACCCTTAGGTACCGAGGCGTACGAGAAAGCGCACGGCTGTCCAAAGTTGCAAAGGCCGCATGGGGAGGAACCGCCCTCTGCGTCTGCCTCACCCTTGCAGCCCTTTTTGCCCAACGCAAGGCGAAGGCCGGGCACCTAAGGTCCTATGCGATAAATTGCGTTCATCGAGCGATCGAATGCACGAAATTTCTGTTCGAATCCGTTCGAACGTCGGATCCGGTCATTCCCATTTTCTTTCTGATTCCGATTATTTTTGCGCTTCTCTCGTCGCAAAATATGTACTTCGACAGCCCTGGCTATGTGGATTCATACATCTATACGGCCTACTTTTCACACTACACGGAACACCTGCTGCTCTTGGAAGTATATTACAAGGTTTCCAGACTGCCCTGGATCCTGCCGGGATACCTCGCATATAAAATCGCAGGCCCGATCGCCGGCACGTACCTGCTTCACATGACCGTGCATGCAGTCGGCGGCGCCTTCTGTTATCTCGCCATCCGGGATTCCCTCCATAGTCGGCGCATTGCAGCCGTGGTTGCCATCTTCTATTCCTGCTGCACCACGCTCCTGGGGCCTGGCGGCTGGAATTACCATGCCAACATCACTTTGCTCTACTACGCAGCTTCCATCTGGTGCCTGACCAAGGCCAGGCAAGCGCAGGCGCCTTCCAAGGTCTGGCATTTCTGGAGCGGTGTCTTTATTGCATCGGCCATTCACACTCATTTGGCCATGGCAGGCCTATTGCCCCTTCAACTCCTTCATTTTCTTGCAAGCACCAAGGAAAAGCCTCGCAGGATTGTGGTCCAATTCTTCCACATTCTATTGGGTGGGATCGTCGTAACCTTCGCGCTTTCCACGGTCAATTTGATGACCGGCGGATCGTTTTTGTTCTTTATGAATCAAATCAATTACACCTTGAATCTGGCTCGCGAGGGCAATCACTGGCATAGTCCGGTCGATTCCTGGATCGGGGGGGCCTTCTGGCTTGTGCCCATCGCGCTATCGAGCGTGTGCAGCCTGTTCCTTCTTCTGAAAGTCCCGTTTTCATCCATGGATGAGCAGAAAAAGCGGATGCTGATTTCCTGCGCCGTCTGCAATCTGGGTTGCCTGGTTTACCAGGAATACCTGCAGATTTGGAAGCACCATAATGTCCTGCAACTCGATTACACGGCCGTCGTGGTGTACTTCCATGTCTTTCATGCCATGGCCGCATTTCTGGACGCGTTTGATGTCAAAAAACCAGGAGCCCATGCCTCTAAATTCGGCGAACGGGTCCAGTTTGCACTCATGGCTTGTACGGTCATGGCGCCCCTGCTGGCGATTTCAGACGGGACCAGGGAATACGCGATTCGTCTGTTCCCAACTCCCACGGAGTACCTGTCGGGCGCCGTGCAGGCGTCCTTTATCATGGGGCTTCTGGCCCTCGTGGCCGCGCCCGTTTGCCTAGGCAAACGCTGGAACTTATGGATCGTGGTGGTTTTCTGGAGCGCATCCAATTTCTTTTGCAAGCCCGTAAGCGACTATAATTTCTCAAATCGACATGCTTATTATAGAGACATGTATGCGTGCTTTAAGATCACCGAATGGGAATGCGCGGAGTATTCGCCGACCTTGCTGGAGGTAAAATTCTGGCTGGACCCCCACGAAGTAAAAGAACTGGATGGCCATATGATGCCGCTGGGACAAGCGTTCAATAGCATGGTGGCTACCCGGGGCTGGCTCGGAAATCTGCTTGGCGCAAGCCCAGGGCTGCCCATTTCGAAGATCACCGAGCTTCATATTGTCGATCAAAAGTACTTGGCCATTCTCTCTTCGATGGAAAATCGCGATGCGCGCAAGGCCGAATTCATGGCGCGTCTGAATACCATTGGCTGGTCGTGCGAACCGGTCAGGATCCGGGACATCCGCCATGGGAAAGTCGAGTATTCCCTGGTGATATTCGAAATACAAAAGTGCATGGAATAGGCGGGCGTTGCGCATCGGCCTGGAGGGACCTTTTGGTGGAAATCACATCTCGTCGGGAAGTCTTCCGGACGCCCTTCTTTTCGATCCAGGCCAAGTGGACGTCCGGATCGGACCCGCTGCCGTACTATTCGCTGGAGCACCTGGATTACGTGACGGTGCTGCCGGTTACGAGCGACGGAAGAATCGTCCTCGTCAGGCAGTTCCGGCCGGTCGTCGAAGACTATTGCCTGGAGCTTCCTTCGGGGCACGTCGAGGCGGGCGAAGAGCCGGGCGTCGCGGCTCGGCGGGAATTGATGGAAGAGACGGGGTATGACGCCCAGGCATTCGAACTCATGCTCGCGGCCAAGCCCGATGTGGGACGCCACGGAAACCGCATCTGGTACTTCTTTGCACGCGACGCTCGCGAAAGCTCCGGTCCATGGACGCCCGAAGCGGGCATCGACCGCGTCGTGCTCTCCATAGGCGAATTTCGGGAGACGCTGATGCGTGGGGCCTTCGACCATGCGTTGCACCTGGCGGCGTTGTCATTGGGGCTTGCGCAAGGTAAAGTGGGCAAAGACTGGCTCGTCGATCCCACGCGCTGATGCACCGAGGGAACTGCATGCCTACCAGGTTCGACGTCTGCATTGTGGGCGGCGCGGGTCACGTGGGTTTGCCCCTTGGCCTGGTGTTCGCCTCCAAGGGCCTTCGCGTCGTCTTGCAGGATATCAATGCGCAGGCTCTCGCGGAGATCGGCCGCGGAACGATGCCCTTTCTGGAGCACGGCGCGGAGCCGCTTCTGGAAAAGGCCCTGGCCATGGGCACGCTTTCCACGTCGGCCGATCCGGCAACCATGGGCATGGCCGACGCGGTGGTCATCACGATTGGAACGCCCGTGGACGAATTCCTCAGCCCCAACATGCGCCTCTTCCGCACATGGGCCGATTCGATCATACCGTACATCGTGCCCGGTCAGTTGATCGTCCTGCGCAGCACGGTCTATCCCGGAACGACGGAATGGCTGGCAAAGTATCTGGAAGACAACGGCAAGAAAGTGCGCATGGCCTTCTGCCCCGAACGCATCGTTCAAGGCCACGCCATTCGGGAATTGCAGGAACTTCCGCAATTGGTGAGCGGCATCGACGACGCGTGCCGGGACGCGGCGGCCGCCCTGCTGCTCCGCATCTGCCCTTCCGTCGTGCACCTGTCGCCGAAGGAAGCCGAATTCGCCAAGCTTTTCACGAACGCGTACCGTTATATTCAGTTCGCGGCGGCCAATCAATTCTACATGATCGCCCAGGACGCGGGCGTCGATTACAACAAGATTCTCCGCTACATTAAGAAGGATTATCCGCGTGCCCGCGACATTCCCGGCGCCGGGTTCGCGGCCGGTCCCTGCCTGCTGAAGGACACCATGCAACTGGCGGCCTGCGCTTCGAACACGTTCTCGCTGGGTCACGCCGCCATGCTGGTCAACGAAGGCATCGTGCTCTACCTGGTCAAAGCGCTGCGGCAAAAGTACGAGCTTGAGAAGATGACCGTGGGCCTTTTGGGCATGGCATTCAAGGCCGACTGCGACGACACGCGCTCGAGCCTCAGCTACAAAATGAAGAAGACGCTGCAATTCAGCGCCAGGGAAGTCCTGACGACCGATCCGTTCGTCACGGGAGATCCGGAAATCAGGCCGCTGGACGAGGTCATCGCCCGCAGCGATCTGCTGATCCTCTGCGCGCCGCACAAGGAATACAAAAATCTGGATGTGAAGGGCAAGGAGCTGCTGGACATGTGGGACTTCGTCGAATCGAACGGAGCCCGAGCCTGATGGCTTCGGCCGCGCTGCGCGTGGGCGTGGTGGGGACCGGCTACGGCGCCGCGGTCCTGATTCCCGCCATCCGGAGCACGGGGCTCGCCGAGGTGGCCGCCGTTTGCGCGCGGACGCCCGGCAAGGCGCGGCAGGTCGCGGACAAGCTGCTCATCCCCAAGGCGTTCGACCGCTGGGAAGATCTGGTGGCGGACCCGGACCTTCAGGCCGTGGCCATCGCCGTCCCTCCCGATGTTCAACCGCTCATCGCCAAGGAAGCCCTTCAGAACGGAAAACACCTGTTCCTCGAAAAGCCGGTCGCCATGGACCTCGAGCGCGCGAAGGAACTCCAGGCGCTGGCCTCGCGCCGGCATCTGACCTGCGCCGTGGATTTCGAATTCCTGGAATGCGCGCCGTGGATTTCAGCCCGGCGGCTGATTCATGAAGGCAAGCTGGGCGAGGTCGCGCAGATTCTGGTCAATTGGCAGGTGGAAACCTATTCGAGCCGCATGAAGCTGCTGAACTGGAAGACCTCGCCGTCCGGCGGCGCCTTGAATCTGTTCATGAGCCACGCCTTTTATTATGTGGAAAAGCTGGCCGGCCCTTTCGTCAGGCTCTTTGCCGCCAGCAACGGGATTCCGGGCGGGCACGCGGCCGAAACGAACCTGTACCTGCTGGGCGAACTCGCCTCGGGCGCGCGTGCTGCCGTATCGATCGGCACCGCGAGCATCCAAGGTTCCGGCCATCGCGTCGAAATCTACGGCTCGCGCGGGTCGCTCGTGCTGGAGAACGTCTCGGCCGACTACATCGCCGGGTTTTCGCTGCGCTACGCGCTCAGAAACGAGGACCGGAAACTCATCGCCTTTCCAGAGGAATCGGCCGGCTCCGGCGCCGGCGTGGACGGGCGCATCGGCGCCACGGCCTCGATCCTGACGCGGTTCTTTCAAGCGATCGTTTCGGGCGCTGCCGCCGAGCCCTCCTTGCCGGACGGCATCCGCGTGCAGGAACTGATGGAATGGACCAAGCAGAGCTGCGCGCATCCCCGCTGGATCGAAGCAACTCCGTGACGCATGAGAACCGCGCCGTGCTCGCACCGGACCGCATTCCGCGCCATGCCGCGAAGGCCGCGCACGCGCGGGATGCGGCCATAGAGGACCCTGCATGAGCAAGAAATTCCTTGTGACCGGCGGCACCGGGTTCATTGGCAGCGCGCTGGTCAGGCGCCTGGCGGATTTGGGCCATTTCGTGCGCGTATTGGACGACGATTCGCGCGGGAAGCGCCTGCGGTTCGACGCCGCCACGCTGGAGAAAATCGAAATCGTCGCCGGCGACATTCGCGATCTTGAGGCCGTGAAGTCCGCCGCGCGCGGCATGGACTCCGTCTGTCACCTGGCCTACGTGAACGGCACGGAATTCTTCTACACGATTCCCGACGTAATTCTTGAGATCGCCGTAAAGGGCATGATGAACGTGCTGGACGCCTGCCAGGCGGAAGACGTGGGCGAACTGATCCTCGCGTCCAGTTCGGAAGTCTACCAGACGCCGGCCGTCATCCCCACGCCGGAAGACGTCCCGCTCGTCGTGCCCGATCCGCTCAACCCGCGGTATTCCTACGGCGGCGGCAAGATGATCAGCGAACTGCTCGCGCTGAACTACGGCCGCAGCCGCCTGCGCCGCGTGCTGGTCTTCCGGCCGCACAACGTCTACGGCCCCGACATGGGCTGGGAACACGTCGTCCCCCAGCTCGTCCTCCGCATGGTCGATCAAATGAAGAACCATCCAAGCGGGCCGGTTCCCTTTCCCATTCAGGGGAACGGGAGCGAGACGCGCGCGTTCACGTACATCGACGATTGCGTGCATGGCATCGTCAAGGTCGTCGAGTCCGGCCGGCACATGGAAATCTACAACGTCGGCGCCGACGAGGAACTGACGATCGCCGGCGTGGCCGGAGAAATCGCGAAATTCTTCGGGCGCGAGATTCGGATTCAGCCCGGTCCGGTGCAAAAGGGCGGCACGCCGAGAAGGTGCCCGAATATCCAGAAATTGAGAGCGCTGGGCTACGCGCCGAGCACTCCGTTTTCCATCGGTTTACCCAAGGCGGCGAAGTGGTATGCTGAAAACTCGGATAAGCGCCCTCGCAAAGGTTAGCATAGGGAGAAGGAAACATGTCGCGGGATCAGGCGTTGGCGGCCGGGACGGGTTCCAGCGTGGTCGTAAAGAACTGCCAGATTTGCCGGAGCGCGGACTTAAAGAGCGTCTTCTTCGTCGGCTACCTACCTCCCGTCAATCACATGCGGAAAATCGGGCAACGCCCGGGCGAGGAAGCCTTCTACGCCGCGGAACTGCTTTTCTGTCCCACCTGCACGCTGGTGCAGCTTGGCCTGACGGTCGATAAGAACATTCTTTTCCCGCCGGAGTACCCCTACACGAGCGGGACGACCAAAATTCTGCGCGAAAATTTCGCCGAAATGCATCGCGAGTGCGTGGCGCAGTACTCCATCTCGACCAGCGACCTGGTGGTGGACGTGGGCTCGAACGACGGAACGCTTTTGAGCAACTGGAAGAACGCCGGGTACCGCGTGCACGGCATCGAACCCACCGACATGGGCAAGCTCGCCAACGAACGCGGCATCAAGACGTCGGTCTCCTTTATGGGCCCGGAAATCGCCGCAAAAGTGCTGGCCGAAGACGGCGCCGCGAAGGTCGTGACCGCCACCAACGTTTTCGCGCACATGGAAGACATCGACACGATCCTCGGCAGCATGCTGAAGCTGCTCAAGGACGACGGGATTTTCATCTCCGAATCGCACTACCTCGTGAGCCTGATCGAGACGCTGCAGTACGATACGATTTATCACGAGCACCTGCGGTACTACAGCCTGACGAGCCTTCAATACCTGTTGAACAAGCACGGCCTGGAGATCGTTCACGCCAAGCGGATTCCGACGCACGGCGGATCCATCCGGGTCTACGCGTCCAGGAAGGGAAAGCATCCGGTCAAGGACAGCGTGGCGAGCATCCTGGAACACGAGCGCTCCGTAGGCATCGACGAAGCCGGCTTGCGCGCGTTTGGCAAGCGCGTGCTGGATTCCAAGCTCGCGCTCTGTTCGATGATCGCGGACATCAAGAGCAGGAACGGCCGCATCGTGGGCATCAGCGCCCCGTCTCGAGCGAGCACGCTGGTCCACTACGTGGGCCTGGACGAAGGCGTGCTCGATGCCGTCCTCGAAGTCAAGGGTTCCTACAAGATCGGAAAGTACATGCCCGGCCGCATGATTCCCGTGCTCGAAGAATCCTATTTATTCGAAAAACAGCCGGAATATGCCCTGCTTCTATCCTGGCATATTGCCGACGAACTGATGCCGAAGTTGCGCGAAAAAGGATACAAGGGAAAGTTCATCGTTCCCCTGCCCACGCCCAGGATCGTAGGCTGAGCAAGAATTCAATGGGGCGATGAGGTACCGCTTTCACCATGCCTGATACTCCTTACCTGTCGATCGTGGCCACGTCCCGGAACGACAACCATGGAGAAACTCTCACCCGCCGCATGCAGGTTTTCGTCAACGCGCTTGCCGCGCAGTGCGAAAAGTTCGAGTTGCCGGCGGAGCTGATTCTGGTGGAGTGGAATCCTCCCGACAACCGGCCCAGCCTTTTTCAGGAACTTTCCTGGCCGGCTGGCCTCCGGCACTTGCAGATTCGAATCGTTGCCGTTCCGGCATCCGAACACCTGAAATTCGGCCACGCGAAGAACCTCCCGCTGTTCCAAATGATCGCCAAAAACGTTGGCATAAGGCGCGCGCGCGCGCCCTTCGTCATGGCGACCAACATCGATATCGTTTTCAACGACCAACTCTTTCACTTCCTTGCGTCCCGAAAGCTTCAAAAGGACAAGATGTACAGGATTGACCGGCACGACATATCGACCGATATTCCTTCCGGCGCTTCCATCCAGGAGCAGCTTGCTTTCTGCGATTCCAACATACTCCGCGTCAATGCGCGCGAAGCCACTATTCCCACCACGCCCGCGGGACAACCGTTGACCTTTGAAGGGGATATTTGCCCGCTCCATTCGGGCATTGCCTTCAACGGCGGCTGGTACGATTTGAAGCACGAAGGCGCGCCCTACCGTTACATGCGCTCTGGCGCCGAGATTCAACTGACCCCAAGTTCCCCTCTGTATACCGGATTGCATGTCAACATCGAACCTGGTTTTGGCGTGCGTAATTTCGGGTTCTATCTCTCGGTTATTGACGAAAGCGGAAAGACGGTAGCCAGGGGCTTCATCTTTGGAAGACATTATATATTCGTCAAGCTTCCCTTGGTAGCGGGCAAGACTCAAACCTACCGATTGATCGTCGAAGGCGGCGGATTGCCGTCGCCGGATACAGGGCATGTGATTGACGCCAAGGTCCGCTACTGCAATTGGACCAGCAGGAAGGATTATGAGTCGAGTTCCCAGTTCCAAAACATGGTGCCCGAGTTGGTCCCCTTGCCCTTTGCTCGGCTTAGAAAGCTCTTGGGCAAGGAACAATTTGCATTCGATATAACGCGTGCCACGGATGGCATTTCCCTCGTCAGCAACTGGCATACGTTCGAAATCAAGGATGGCCGGTATGCGCGATGGGTGAACAATGACGCCGTTTTTTCCTGCGTCAATTCGAATCACAAAAGCCGCACCCTTCTTTTGGAATTGGAGCCTGGACCTGGCTTTTATTACGACTCGTTTGTGCTTCAGGTGCTGGACGAGGACGACCGGGTCGTTGCCGAGCGCGCCATCGAGAGCAACGAGAAGCGCAAGAACCGATATCTTCGGAACATGGGGCGCGAGCATGCGATTCCCAAATCGCGGCGACCGGAAAATCGAAGCCTCAAGGCCAAGGCGAAGGGCGCCCTTTCGAGCGTATTTTTTCATCAACAAATCCTGCTCATCGACCTTCCGCTTGCGCCGGATTCGATCAATTACTTCAAACTCAGAGCCGTGTATCGCGGCGAACTCAGGATTCAGGATCCCATCTACATGGGGTTTCGGGTTTACCGGTGCCAATGGAGAACGCCGTTCGAGAAGGAGCTGTCGGTTTCGCGCTCGCAGGAAAAATCGTTCCTGGAAGTCGGCCTGAATACCGCTTCCACCGTAAAAAAATACTCTTCGGTTCACCAGCAGTACGTGCAGCAGATCGCGGACGTGCATACGAATGCTTGCGGCGATTTTACGCTGATTTCGAAGGAAGGCTGGGAAGCCATTCGGGGGTATCCGGAAATCGAGATGTACTCGATGCATATCGATTCGCTGGGATGTTATGCGGCCGTCGCCGCGGGAATCGATCAGGAATTGATCGAAGATCCTTGCAGAATATTCCACATCGAACACGGAAAGGGCTCGGGCTGGACGCCGGAGGGGGAGCAGAAGCTCTTTGCCCGAATGAAGGAAAAGGGCATCCCCGTCCTGGATTTTCCACAACTGATTGCCTGGTCGCGCCAGATGTACCGGCACGGACCCATCGAGTTCAACGACGCGCATTGGGGATTAGGCAACGTAGACCTGGCTGAAACCCAGGTCGGCTAGCGCCTCGCAACGCCCGGTCACTCCGGCCCGCCGCTCGCGTACTCCTGGTCCACCGAACTCATCCGCGCGATGTGTTTCGCGCGCTCCGCGTCCCCTTCGATCATGCACTTCAGGAGATTCCCGAGAAGCTGAAACTTGAAAGGCTTCAGCAGCACGCAGTAGACCGCCGCGAGGTCCTGGACCACCTGCAGCCGCAGGTCGTCCTGCGCCAGTCCGGTCATGACGGCGATGGGGATGGGCTTTTTGTTCGCGCACTCGCTGACCAGGCTCACGATAAATTCCGTGCCGTCCATGTTGGGAAGGTTGAGGTCGGTCATGATGGCGTCGAACAGTCCGCTGCGCGCGAACTCCAGCGCGCGGCCGGCGTCGTCCACCACCGTCACCTCATACTCGGCCTGAAGCGACGTCTTGATAAGCTGGCCGAGTTCGGCTTCGTCTTCCAGAATAAGCACTCTATGCCGTTGCGCGTCCATGAAAGCGTCCTTGGCCGGCGCCGGCCGAATGCCGCGTCACCCACACAGGAACCACTCGCCTTCCGCTACTTTTTGCCCCAGATGCCGCCCAGCCAGCCTTTCTTCTTGGGCGTTTCCTTGGACGACTCCGCGCGCCGGTGCTCGCCCGCGCGCGAAGGTTTCGCGGGCGCACTCGCGGCCACCGGCTTGGGTTCGGGCTTTGGAGGCGGTTTCTCCTCGGCAGCGGGCTGGCGCTCCTGTGGCGCCGGGCTTTCCGCTTCCTCCTCCTCTTCCTCTTCCTTTTCCTCTTCGCCCTCGTCATCCTGCAACGACTCGTCTTCCTCCTCGTCCGGTTCGGCAGAAGCGGACGCGGGCTCAACCTTGGGCTCTTCCGGCGGCGGCGCGGGCTCGGCCGCGGCCTCCTTGGCGGGCGGTTCCGGCTCGGGCGCCTCCGCTTTCTCTTCGTTCTTCGGCTCTTCCGCGGGCGGCTCGGGTTCGGGCTCGGCCTCCGGTTCGGGCGGAGCATCGCCGTTGCTGGATGGCTTGGCCAGCGCGGACTTCAGTTTCTTGTGGAACTCTTCGCCGGCCGCGCGCAGTTCCTGCTGCGCCTCCGTGATCTCCTGCTCCCACTGTTCGGATTTTTCGATCGCTTCCTTCAGACGCTTCGCGGTCGCGCGCGCCTTCGCCAGCATGTCCTCGTGGCGCGCCTGCGTCCCGGCGACGAGGTTGCGGAATTCCTCGCGCTGGAGTTCCAGGTTGGCCGCCGTCTTTTCGGTGATCTCGGTCAGCCGGTTCTGCGTCCGGAAGGCGCTCTGCCGCTGCTTCTCGGCTTCCTTCTCGGCCGACGCCTTCGCGGACTGGAGCGTCTCCTTGGCCTCCGTCACGTTCTTCAGATGCGTCTCGAGTTCGGCGACCCGGGCTTCCAGCTCGGCCACGCGCGTCGCGTGCTCGTCGCGCTGCTTGAGCGCCGACTGTTTTTCCGTCGAGGCGCCGGAGAGGTTCTTTTCCAACTGAGCGATGCGCGCCTCGCGTTCGCTCAGCGTGTCCGCCAGTTCGTCCTTCTCCTGGCGCGCGGTCTTTTTGGCTTCGTCGGAGATCTTCAGCTTGGTTTCCAGGTCCGCGATGCGCCCTTCGAGCTGGTCCTTGAGCTGCAGCAGGTCGCTTTCCTTTCGCGACGCGTCGCTCTTGGCGCTGCGTTCGGCCGAAAACCGCTTCTCCAGTTCGGCGACCTTCGCTTCCAGCTCGTTGCGTTGCGCGAGCAGCTCGTCGCGCTGGCGCGAGGCGGATTCGAGGTGCTCCTTCACCGAGCGCAGGCTGGCTTCGAAGCCGGCCAGCTTGGCCTCGGCCTCGCGGCGCGCGTCGGCCATCTCGTTGCGTTCGCGGCGGAGTTCCTGGCGGGCTTCGTTGTCGGCGGCCAGGCGCTGGGCCAATTCCGAGACCTTGGTCTCCGAGGCCAGGCGGGCCTCCTGGAGTTCCTCGCGTTCGCCGCGAATCTGCTCCTCGCGCTCCTGCCCCGACTTCAACTGGGCTTCAAGCTGCGAGGCGCGGGCGGCCAGTTCGCTCTTCGAACGCGCCAGCTCGTCGCGTTCGTGGGCGAGCTTGGCGCGCGCCTCGCCTTCGACGGCGGCCTTCTGGGCCAGTTCGGCGAGCCGCGCTTCCATGCCGTCGCGTTCCTGCCGCTGTTCGTCCAGCTTGCGCCCGGCCTGTTCGATCTCCTTGCGGTCGGCCTCGGTGCGCGACTGCAGCTTGGCCAGTTGGCTCTTCAGTTCGCGGTTCTCTTCGGTCAGTTCGTCGCGTTCCTTGGGCGCCGCTTCGAACTCCTTGACCTGCGCGGAAAGTTCCGCCACGCGCGCGTTCAGGTCCGCGCGGGCCTTGGTAAGATCGTCGCGTTCGGTCTCCGCGGAGTTCCGGGCCGTGCGTTCGGCGGCGAGCTTCGTTTCGTGTTCGGAGACGCGCGCTTCCAGCGCCGCTTTGGCCTCGGCGAGCGCCGTGCGTTCGGCCTCGGCGGCCTTCCCGTCGGCGTTGGCGGCGTTGACGCTCTTCTCAAGGTCCGCGATGCGGGCCTGAAGGTCCTTCTGGGAGGCCGCGAGCGTGTCGCGTTCCTTCTGGGCGGACTGCCGTTCGGTGCGCGCCTGCTGCAGGCTGGCGGCGAGATCGTTGACGGTCTTCTGCAGGTTCTCCTGCGAACCGGTATCCGCCGCGGCCTTGGACTGCTGATCCTCCATGGCGCTCTTCAGGAGCGCGCGCAGTTCGGCGTTTTCGCCCGAGAGCCGGCGCGCTTCCTCGGCCTGCTTGTCGCGTTCGGCCTGGGCCTGCTTGGCCGACTGGCGCTCGGCCATCCAGCGGACGTTCAGGTCTTCGAGTTCCTTTTCCAGCGAGCCCAGGCGGGCGAGTTTGGCTTCGCCGGTCATCTCGGCGGGCGGCTTGCTGGTGATTTCCTTCAGGTTCAGGTCCATCTCTTCGACGATCAAGGTCTCTTCCTGCGGCGGCGCGGCGGGCTTGGCCGGCTCGGGTTTGGGCGCGGAGCCGTCGATGACGTGGCCGCAGCCGGGGCATTTGAACTTCTTGCCGCTGGCGCCGGCCTTCAGCTTCTTGCCGCAGCGTTCGCAGGTGACGATCGTCGTTTCGGTGGACATGCGACCTCCCTCCGGTGAAACCGGCAGGCTTGCGAAACCTCTTCGTTCGAGATTGGCAGCAGGGCGCCGCCCCCCACTCACCACGAATAAGGCGAGGGGTGACGGGTGTACAGCCTTTTTCGGGGCTTTCGCCGGGGGCGGGAAGGGCGCGTCCGCATCAATCGCTTACAATGATCTGCATCGCTTCCGGAAGGGAGGTCACGCCCTCGTTGACGAGGCGCATCGCTTCCATCTTCAGCGTCACGAGGCCCTCGCGGCGCGCGACCTGCGAGACCATCACTTCGGTGCCGCCTTCGGTGATGACGCGCTTGAGTTCCTTGTTCTTGACGGGCATCACTTCGTACACCGGCGCGCGCCCGCGATACCCGGTCTGGCTGCAGTGCTCGCAACCTTTCCCGTGAAAAGTCTTCTGGATCGCGGCGAGCGTCGATTCGTGCAGGTGCTCCTGCTCCTCGGCCGAGACCGGCGCTTCTTCCTTGCATTGCGTGCAGATGCGGCGGATCAGGCGCTGCGCGATCACCAGCTTCACGGCCGAGGCCACGAGGTACGGCTCGATGCCCATGTCCACCAGGCGCACGACCGTGGCCGGGGCGTTGTTGGTGTGGACGGTGCTCAGCACCAGGTGGCCGGTCAGCGCGGCCTTGACCGCGATGGCGGCGGTCTCGTAATCGCGCATCTCGCCGACGAGAATGATGTCGGGGTCCTGGCGCAGGAAGCTGCGCAGCGCGACGTCGAAGGTGAAATCGATCTGCGGCTTCACCGAGACCTGCGTGATGCCGGGCAGGTTGTATTCCACCGGATCCTCGGCGGTGACGATGTTCACGTCGGGCTCGCTCAGTTCCTTCAGCATCGTGTAGAGCGTGGTCGTCTTGCCGCTGCCGGTCGGACCGGTGACGAGGATCATGCCGAAGCTGTTGCGCAGCGCTTCCTTCACTTCCTGGTAGGACGACGCGTCGAAGCCCAGTTCGTCCACCGAATTGCGCAGTTGCCCGGTGCCGAGCACGCGCATCACGACCTTCTCGCCGAAGATCGTGGGCAGCACGCTGACGCGGAAATCGATCGCGCCCTTGCCGGGCACGCCGAGCTTGATGCGGCCGTCCTGCGGCACGCGGCGCTCGGCGATGTCCATCGAAGCCATCACCTTCAGCCGCGAGACCAGCCCCGACATCAGCCCCGGCGGCAGGTCGTGCGCGGTGATCAGGCTTCCGTCCACGCGGAAACGGATGCGCAGTTTGTCGGGGTACGGCTCGATGTGGATGTCGCTGGAGCGCCGCTGCAGGGCCTCCATCAGCATCGCGTTTACCAGTTGGACCATCGGCGCGTCCTCGGCCGAAACGATCAGCGGCGCCAGTTCCTCCTGCGCTTCCCACTGCTGTTCGGCCGCGGACGCCTTCACCACCTCCTTGATGTGCGCGGAGGCTTCCGTGGCCGAGAGGTCCGCGCGGCCCTGCGGCGAACGCGCGGGCGGCGGGGCGGGGCGCCCCGGCGCGGGGGTCTTCGCGGAAGCCGTATGCTTCGAGACGGGTTCAGGCATGGGCTAATCCAGAAGCTTGAGGGTCCATGTGTCGTTCTCGCATTCGAGCACCAGCCAGTCGGTGTCGTTGTAGCGGACGAGGCTGTGCATGCCCAGGTCGCCGGGGGAACCCTTGAGCGACAGCACGACGGTGTTGGGTTTGGGCTGGCGGGCCTCCGCGATCGTCTCGGCCGGAAAATCCTCGTCGATCGGTTCGTCGCGGGAGAGCGCCAGGATGCGCGCGAGCGTGTGCTTGTCGAAGTCGGGCAGGCCGTCGCGCAGCGCGCTGAAGATCGCGCCGTCGCTGCTGCCGGCCTCGCGCTTTTCTTTGATCAGGGCGGTGATGCGGTCGATCCACTGCCGGGTGATCTGGGCCATCAGCGTGCCCATGCCCTCGTCGGGCGCGATCAGTTCCGGATGCGCGGAATCCTGCGAGGCCATGGCGTTGCCCCCTTTCGGCGTATATGTACATAAAGGATGCGAAAGGCCTTCGAAAAATCCACGAAATAATAGGCGGCAAGGCCCCGGTTCGCGGCCTTTAGGAACAGGTGCGTTCGAAGTTTAGGCTCGTTCCCGCAGGCCGGATTTGGTATACCGTCGGTCTCTAGAACAGGTGAAAACGTATGCCTGCCTCCCTGATCGGCCAGACGCTCGGGAACTTTTCGGTCGAGGCCGAGATCGGCAAGGGGAGCATGGCGCGTGTCTACAAAGCGCGCCAATTGCCGCTCGATCGTTACGTAGCGTTGAAGGTGCTCGAAGAGAGCCTCTTCACCCCCGGCGACAACATCAAGCGCTTCCTGCGCGAGGCCTCCGCGCTGGCGCGGCTCGAACACCCGCATATCGTCCCCGTCTATTCGGCGGGCGAGCAGTTGCCGTACTACTTCTTCGCGATGCGCCTGATCACGGGCGGCACGCTGGCCGACGCGATGCACGCGGGCATCGGCACGCGCACGGCCGTCGAATGGGCCTGCCAGGTCTGCCGCGCGCTCGCCTATTCGCACCAGATGGGCATCGTGCACCGCGACCTCAAGCCCACCAACATCCTGCTGCAGTACGGCGTGGCCTTCATGAGCGACTTCGGACTCGCGCGGCTGCGCGACCTCTCCACGCTCACCAAGAAAGGCATGACGCTCGGCACGCCCATGTACATGTCGCCCGAGCAGACCCGCGGCGACGAGGCCGGGCCCGCGTCCGACTGCTTCGCGCTCGGCGTGATCCTGTACCAGATGCTCACCGGCGTGCACCCGTTTCTCGAGGCCTCCTGGAAGGAGAAGCCGCGCGCGGAACGCCGCACGCTCCTCTTTAAGCGCATCCGCGAAGGCGGCTTCCGGCCCGCCGTGGAACTGAACGCCGAAGTGACTCCGGCGCTCGACGCGTTCATCCGGCGCGCGATGGCCGGTCCGGCCGCCGAACGCTACGCCACGGGCGAGGAGATGCTGAAGGACCTGGAGGAAGCCTGGCGCGAGGTCGAGGACGGCCACGCCGTCGTGGCCACGGTCTCGAGCGAGGATTCCTCGCACAAGCACGCGGCGGTGAAGCCCTCCTCCGCGGCGCTCGGCGAGACCGAGGCCGTTCCGGGTCCGGCCAGGCGCGAGCCCGGGCAGTCGGCGCTGCACCGCAAGGTCGGCACGCGCTTCGGGCGCTACGTGCTGAAGAGCGAGGTGGGGCACGGCGGGCAGGGCGTGGTCTACCAGGCGCACGACCCGGTGCTCGACCGCGACGTGGCCCTGAAGGTGCTCCAGGCCCCGTACCACGCCGACGAGGCGATGCTGAAGCAGTTCCAGCACGAGGCCCGCTCGGCCGCGCGCCTGAGCCACCCCCACATCATCTCGATCTTCGATTTCGGCGTCGAGGCCGGCCATCCGTACCTGACGATGCCGCTGATCGACGGCCCTTCGCTCGAACGGATTCTCCGCATGCGCGCGCCGCTGCCCCTGCCGCTCTGCCTGCGGGTCCTGCGGCAGTCGGCCGAAGCCCTGGCGTACGCGCACTCCCGGGGCGTCGTGCATCTGGACGTCAAGCCCGGCAACATCCTGCTCAGTTGTTCGGCGCCCGCGCTGGAATGCGAGCGCGCCGAGGACCTGCGCGACCCCAGCACGGTGATCACCGACTTCACCCTCGCCAAGTGGGTCGCGGCGCCGGAGCGCGCGGACGAACCGCGCGCGGAGCCCGAACGCGCCGCGCAGGCCGTGCGCTCGGCCGGCGGCACCCTCCCCTACGCCTCCCCGGAACAGATCGCCGGCGATCCCGAAAAAATCGGCGCCGCGAGCGACTACTTCTCCCTCGGCGCGGTCTTTCACGAAATGCTCACCGGCCGCCGCCTCTTCGACCGCAAGGACCTGACCGCCACGCAGGTGCTGGTGCTGGACGGCCGCGTCGCGCCGCCTTCGGCTTCGCGCGCGGGCCTGCCGCCCGAGATCGACGCCGTCTGCCTCGAAATGCTCGCCTCCCAGCCGTCGGCGCGCCTGCAGAGCGCGAAGGCCCTGGTCCGCCGGATCGCCGCCTTCATGCATCCGGAGGAAGACTGACGTGCCGGG
>JAHCJK010000063.1 GCA_026184295.1 Planctomycetota bacterium | reverse complement strand
TGAGCCTTTCTCTATTGCGCGGAGGCCTTCCCGGAGCTCGCTGGATCGATGTGGAGAACTACCACATCACCTTGCGCTTCATCGGCGACGTCGATGGACGCACCGCAGACGAGGTCGTCGATCGGCTCGACCGCATCGACCGGCCGGAATTCCAGCTCGCCATCAACGGTATCGGCTCCTTCGGCGGCAAGAAACCGCATTCGGTGTGGGCGGGTGTTTCGCCGGCTCCGGAAATGTTTGCGCTGCAGGCGGAAATCGAGCGGATCTGCCAGCGCATCGGCCTGCCACCGGACCCGCGCAAGTTTACCCCGCATGTGACGCTGGCGCGGCTGAAGTCTTCGCGTGTCGATGACGTCGTGCATTACCTCGCTGGCCGCGGCGATTTCCATACGGTGCCCTTCACCGTCTGCCGCTTCGTTCTCCTGTCGTCGCGCGATTCGGTGGGCGGCGGGCCTTACCTCACCGAAGAGGTGTTCCATCTGCGTGAGGCACCCGCCGCTTCCAGCCCGGTGAGCCGGCGCATCGAGGAAAAGAGCTTTATCTAGGCGGTTCCGAACCGGTCTTGTTTGCCGTATTCTGTCTTCAGGAGGATGCGATGAAACAGGAAAAGCTGAGTTCCGCCGCGATTGTCGAAAAGCTCGAGACCGTGCCCGGCTGGGCATTGCGGGATGACGGCGGGGCGATCACCCGCAGCTTCAAGTTCCGCAATTTTGCCGAGGCTTTCGGCTTCATGAGCGAGATGGCGCTTGCGGCGGAAAAGCTCGACCACCATCCCGAATGGTTCAACGTCTGGGCGACCGTGAAGGTGGATTTGAACACCCACGACGCCGGGGGCATCACCAAACTGGATTTCGAACTGGCGGCGCGGATGGAAGAGCTGGCGAAAAAGGCGCTGGCCTGAGCCCCGCGGCTTAGCTGCGGATGAAGAAGAGGATCACCGAGGCGGCCAGCACCCCGCAGATGCCCATCGCCTCCAGGGTCAGCACTTCCAGGCGGGAGGCGCCGCGTTCGTTGGCGTGGCCGACCTTGCGGCCGATCCAGCCTTCCAGGCGGCTCACCAGCGTGCTGCCCAGCAGCAGGAAGAGCGCCAGGGCGAAGATCGAGGCGTTGATCCAGAAGAAATAGGTGCGGTCGGCGGAGGCGATGCTCTCGGCGCCGACGATGTTCAGGGCTTCGGGCTGCGGGGGCTTGATCAGCGAGAGCCCCGCGAAAATGGCCACCGAGAGCGCCGCGAAGGTCCAGCGGAAGGCCGTCCAACTGCGCTGCGGAATCGAGTTCGCGATCCCTTCGGCCGAGCGGTGCACCTGTTCGCACAGGTCCGAGACGCGCGCGCGGAAACTGGCGTTGGGCTTGAGGTCGCTCAGGGCCTCGGTCAGCAGGTCGTCTTCCTTGCGCATGGCGATCAATTCGCGCGCGCAGGCGTCGCAGCCTTCCAGGTGCCGATCGACCAGGTCGGTCAGGCCGGACTCAAGCGAGCCCGCGGCGTACTGCGAGAGCAGTTCGCGGGATTCCGCGCACGACAAGGCCACCGCCTTCGCCTTTCCGGAAGGGCGTTCGGACGTGGTCAGGGAAGCGCTCAGCGAGTCCATACCGCTCCTGTCCTTCAGAGGACGCGCGCCGCAGGCGTCCTTCCCTATATAGTAACGTATCTTCCGCAAAAACCTACATAACTCCAAAGTACATCTGGCCGAAGGAGCGCGGCGGCGCGCCGGGTGCACAGGTGCTTTGACCCATAACCTGTGGGCTTCAAGCGGGTAAGCGCCGGGACGGCGGCCCGTCCGGCTGGCGAGGCGGGGTTTGGCCGCAAGCATCGGCGGACCAATTCGTTGCTTGTCATGGAAGGCGGGGGTACATTCCCTTCGAGGAATCCGAGGTGCCCGTGGGAAACCTGAATCGCTTCCGGCTCCGCATCAGCCTCTGGTTCGCGCTGATTTTGCAGGTGCTGCAAGGCCTTCACGGCTCCATCTGGTGGGCGATCTTCTCCGGCCTGGGCGTCTGGTCGCTCGCGGTGCCCGTCACGACCACCTACGGCGGCGTGGCGATGGTGCTGGACGACGACCGGCGCGGCTACCGCTACACGAGCGAATGGGCGCGCATCTTCACGGCCACGTTCGCCTCATTCTTCCTCACCCTGACGGCCATCGGCCTGGCTACGCTGGGCGTGCTCATCCTCGGCTGCTTCGGGATCATCATGTAGCTAACCCCGCGGCAGGCGAAATCCTGAAAAAACAAAGAACCTTGCGCATTTCCTTATCGTCCTTGTAGGTGGAAGGGCGCAAGAAGGCGCAAGGATGGGCGGTAAGCTCGGCCCGGAACGAGAGAACCGCCGCGAAACCCGTGCCCGGTTGCCTTGCTGAATGGGCAGGGAGCGGATACCATGCACCACGAGATTGTGGTCGCCCGTCAGGTCTCTGGAACGCGAGCGCAATCGGGCAAGGCGACGTCCCGAGACGGGGACCCATTCATGAGCGCGGCGTTCGGACCGGCCTCTTCGATCAGTTCCCACACCCCAGGCGCGATGCCCAGCGAAGCCGCCGAACCCATCGATCCCCGGCAGGCCGCCGCCGAACTGCGCGGACACGCGCAGGAAACCCCCGCGACCGTCAGCGAAAAAGTCCGCGCGCTCGTCGAGAACATCGAGAAGGCCATCGTCGGCAAGCGCGAGACCGTGAAGCAGATCCTGGTGGGCCTCCTGGCCCGCGGGCACGTGCTGATCGAGGACGTGCCGGGCGTGGGCAAAACGACGCTCGCGCGCGCCCTGGCCAAGTCGATCGACTGCGAGTTCCGCCGCATCCAGTTCACGCCCGACCTGCTCCCCAGCGACGTGGTGGGCGTCTCGATTTACGACCAGCGCACGACCGACTTCAAGTTCCATCCGGGCCCGCTGTTCGCGAACGTGATCCTGGCCGACGAGATCAACCGCACCACGCCGCGCACGCAGTCGGCGCTGCTGGAAGCGATGAGCGATTTCCAGGTCTCGGTGGACGGCGTCACCCACGCGCTGCCGGGGCCGTTCATCGTCCTGGCGACCGAGAACCCCATCGAGTACGCGGGCACCTACCCGCTGCCGGAAGCGCAGCTCGACCGCTTTCTGCTGCGCATCGCCATCGGCTACCCGGACCGCGACAGCGAACGCAACATGCTCAAGTCGCACCGCCTTTCGCACCCCATCGACGCGCTTACGCACGTGGTCACCGCCGCCGAAATCCTGCAGCTCCAGTCCATCGTCCGCTCGGTCACCGTCGCGGACGCGCTGTACGACTACATCCTGGAGATCGCCGCCAAGACCCGCGAGCCCAAGTGCGGGCTGGCGCTGGGCGTCTCGCCGCGCGGCTGCGAGATGCTCCTGCGCGCCGCGCAGGCTTACGCGGTGATCGAAGGGCGCAAGTTCGTCGTCCCCGACGACATCAAGCGCCTCGCCATGCCGGTGCTCGGGCACCGCGTGATCGAGAAGAGCCGCGACGCCGGCGGCAGCCGCAAGGCGGGCGAACAGATCCTCGCCGAAATCCTCGAAGACGTGCCGGTGCCGATCTAGCGCCGCGGGCCGCCTTCGGCGGTCCGGAAGGGCCGAGTCATGCGCAGACCTTCCATTCGCTCGCTCGGGCAGGCCACCCTGAACGCGATGCTGTGGCCGGTCCGCACCATGCGCCGCATGACCATGGACGGCTGGATCTTCCTCGCGCTGGCGCTGGCCTGCGGGCTGGTCGCCGCGCGCGCCGCGCACCTGGCCAACATCCCGCTGCTCGTCTGCCTCGTGCTGCTCTCGGTGCTGTATTCGGCGCTGGTGCTGGGCAATTCGGCGCTGCGCCACCTGGAAGTGACGCGCCATTGTGCCGAACGCACCTTCGCGGGCGAAAGCGTAAGCGTGACGCTGACTGTGCGGAACAACGCGCGCGCGCCGATCGCAGGCCTGGCGCTGGCCGAAGACCTGCGCTCGCTGGTTCGGCGCGGCGTTCCGGCCGCGGCCGGGGGCGCGCCCAGGGTGGAGTCTTCGCAGGAATCGCAGCGCATGCTGCCGATGGCCCTGGGCACGCCGCGCCCGGTGCTGCCGTCCACGGGGCAGGCGTTCGCCACGGTCATCCCCGCGCGCAGCGTGGAACGCGTCCGCTACGTCTTCGTCAAGCGCGAGCGCGGCATCTACGGCTTCGGGCGCACGCGCATGAGCACCGTCTTTCCCTTCGGCTTCTGGCGCACCCAGACCGAACGGCGCGTGCCCGGGCGGCTGGTCGTCTACCCGCGCCTGGGCGAGATCGAGACGTCCTTCTTCCAGGAGATGGAGGACGCGCTGCAGCGCATCCGGCGCGCGCGCCCCAGCCGCGAAGAACAGGACTTCCGCTCCCTGCGCGAGTACCGCCACGGCGACAACCCCAAGTGGATCCACTGGCGCTCGTCGGCCAAGCAGGGCCGCGCGCTGGTGAAGGAATTCGAGGAACCGCAGACGCGCCGCGTGCTGCTGCTGCTGGACACCAACCTCCAGCGCATGGGCACGCGCCGGCTTCCGTCGTTCGAACTGGAGATGTCGTTCGCCGCCACCGCCGCGCGCGAACTCGTCCGCCGGGGCTGCGACGTCTCCTGCGCGACGCTGCCGCCGGAGACGCCCCCGGCGATGCTCACGGTCTCGCGGGAACGCCGCAACCTGGACGTCTTCCTGGAACTGCTCGCGGGCCTGCAGCCCGACAACACGCGCACGCTGGCCGATCTGCGCACGCATATCTCGCGGGAACAGTTGCGCCACGTCTTCGTGCTCGTGCTGGGACTGGGCTCCGCGCGCCTGAACGCCGATCTGACCTGGCTGCGCAGCACCGACAACGTGGTGAAGATGCTCGACCTGCGCGGCGAAGAATTCCGCCGCATCTTCCACCGCGGGCACGGGCCGGGAGGGCGCGAAGACGACCTGGAAGACCTGCTGCTTTCCATGGGCGACGAGGAACTCGACGCGCTCGCCCAGGAAGAACTGGCCCTGGTGGGGTAGCGATGAACCTGTACCGGACCCTGCGCATCTCGCTGTACCTGCTGGTCTCGACCGGCGCGTTCGCGATCTGGTCCGTGGAAGGCACGCCCGCGTACCTGCTGGCCGTGATCGTGGCCTCGGTGGCGGCGTACTTCACGGTCGATGCGCGGCGCTTCCGCCCCGTGCGCAGCAGCCTGGCGGGCGCGCTCTGCCTGCTCCTGCTGGTGCATGCGCTGGTGCCCAGCATCGAGATGATCCGGACGAACCGCGACACGCTGGCCATCTCGGAGATGACCCATTTCCTCTGCCTGGTGCAGATCGCGCTGCTCTTCACGGCCTTCCGCGGCTCGGTGGTGACCTTCTGCGCGGCCAACCTTTTTATCGTGGTGGTCTCGGGCATCATGGGGCCAGGGCCGGGCCTGATCGTGCGGCTCTTCCTCTTCCTCGTGGCCTGCACCTGGACGCTCTTCCTGGCGGCGCTGTGGCGCGAGCGCAGCCGCTTCGAAGGGCAGGATGCCTCCATCAGCATGCGCAAGCAGGCCGAACGCGTGGCGCTGCAGAGCGAACTCTCCGAACGCACCATCCGCCAGGGCGTGACGCTGATCACGATGCTCTCGGTGGGCTGCATCGTCTTCGGCTTCCTGCTTTTCTTCACCTGGCCGAGGGTGAACCTGCTGGAGGGCGCGGTCTCCTGGATTCGCCCGTCCAGCAATCAGCCGGCGGACGACGGTTCCGGAGGCGGGATGCTGCCCGTGCGCGGCCACGGGTCGGGCTCCGGGCTGCAGTACGTGGGCTTCAACGAGGACGGCGTGCCGCTGAACGAGATCGCCGACCTGAAGAACGAAGTGACGCAGGCGATGAAGGTCGTGTTCACGCCCATTCCTTCGGCCTGGGCGGAGGAGGACGGCAACCGCGTGTACCTGCGCGGCCTGGCTTACGACACGTACGCGGGCGACAAGTGGCGCATGGCCGACCCCAAGCGCGACGTCGTCCGTTCGACCGCCGGCGGCGACACCATCGTCTTCCCCGAAGAACGCGCCTTCGGCGACGGGGCCTTCGTGCGCCCGCCGGGGCCGGACAAGCGCGTGAGCATGAAGGTCCGCCACACGCTGCACCGCGGCTCGGTGATGTTCACCGTCGGGGCCGCGCGCGAGATCAAACTGGCCGATGACCTGGGCACGAGCGTCGCGATCGACGAAGGCGGCAGCATCCGGACGGCCAAGCGCGCCGAGATCATGCCGCGCGACAGCGGCTACACCTACACGATGGTCTGCAACTACCCGCTCATCGCCGAGAAACTGCCCGCCGACGCGCGCGTCGCCTACCTGGAACCCGAACACCAGGACTACCGGCAGATCGGCGAGAAGTACGTCGCGCGTCTGCGCGCGCTCGCTCAGGAGATCACCTACGGGATCGAACACCCGCGCGACAAGGCCCTGCGCATCCGGGATTACCTGCTGACTTCGCGCAAGTACGCGTATTCCTATTCGGCGCGCGGCACGGGCGTGGGCGGGTTCCTCTTCGAAGGCCCCGAGCCGCACGCCGCGCCCTGCTCCTACTTCGCCTCCGCCTTCGTGATGCTCTGCCGCGCTTCGGGCCTGCCGGCGCGCCTGGCCGCCGGCTTCGCGCACAACGAGACCCGCGAGGAGGTCGCTTCCGGCGAACTGACGATCCGGAATTCCGACGCGCACGCCTGGGGCGAAGTCTACTTCGACCGCTACGGCTGGGTGACGTTCGACGCCACGCCGGCCGCCGCGGTAGCGGATATGCGCTCCGATCCGCAGGTGGCCGATCTTCCGCCCAAAGCCGGCCCCAAGGCCAACGGCGCGCGCCCCGACGACCCGAAGTTCGGGCAGCAGGGGATGCTGGACGACTACTGGGATTTCTTCAGCAATTACAGCCAGAAGGACCAGGACCGCGTGTACGGCGGGGTGAGCGAGAAGTTATCCGCCGCGGTGGAACGCGCGGAGTCGATGCTGAACGGTTCGGGTAGCTGGGGCGTGGCGGGCGCGGTCTTCCTGTGGCTGCTGCTGGCCGCCGCCGCGGGGGTCTCGCTGATCGCCTTCCTGCGCAACCAGGAACGCCGCCGCGGGCCGCAGGCCGCGCTGCCGCCGCGCGCGCGCGCCGCGGTCACGTTCTACAACGACCTTCTGCAGGTGCTGGGCAAGCGCGGCTACGTGCGCCGGCCGGGGCAGACGCCGCGCGAATTCGCCGAAGCGGTCGTGCGGCGCGGAGGCGAGACCATGGCGCCCGTGCGGCTGGTGACGGAAGTCTTCGAACGCGTGCGCTACGGCGAACAGGACATCGGCGCGGACGACCTGGACGCGGTGAAGCGCGCCTTCGCGATCCTGCAGGACGCCACGCCGCCCCAGCCGCAGGCCACCTAAATCAGGGCTTCGCCGGCGTCTTCGCTTCGTCGGGCTTCTTCGCGGCCTTCTCGCCGGAACCGCCGCAATCGGGGCAGGTGGACTTGCCGTCCTTGCACTTCTCGCAGTTGGGCACCATTAGCTTGGTACCCTTGCAGGCCACGCAAGTGACGGTCTTCTTGCCTTCGCAGACCGGGCAGTCCATTTTCAGCGTGCCTTTGCATTTGGGGCACTTGCCCATGTTGGTGGGGCGGCCGTCCTTCATCTTGATCACTTCGCCGTAGTGGCGTTCGCTCCATTCGGCGAAGCCGCCGTTGAAGACGTAGCGGCGCCACATCAGGCCTTCCTTGCCTTTGGTCCAGGTGCCGACCTCGGGCCGCAGGCAGTCGCCGTCGCAGGGGACTTTGCCCAGCTTGCAGGAAAAGTACGGGCAGGGCATCAGGCCCGTGGCCGCGCATTTGGTGCAGGGCACCTTTTCCAGGTCGGGCAGAAAACCCTTGCCGTTGCAGGCGGCGCAGAAGACCTTGCCTTCGCCTTTGCAGCTCTCGCAGAGCAGTTCGGGGTGGTTCTTGGCCCAGGTGAGCAGCGCCTTTTCGCGCGTGATGCCGTTGCTGATTTTCTTGATCTGTTCCCAGGTGAACGAGACCTCCTGGGCCGCGTCGCCTTCGCCGACTTTGAGCACTACCTTTTCGCGGTTGGCTTTGATCAGTTCGCCGGTGACCGACTTGCCTTCGTTGGGCGTCAGCATCACCATTTCGGCCGCGCGCGCGGCGGTGCCGGCCAGCAGGAGGGCGAGGACGAGCGTGGGCAGCGTGCGCATGAGATGACCTCCGGTAAAAATCTGGCGTGGCACGAGGGTAGTGTCGCGAGACGGGACAATTCGGAACTGGAATTCTTCGACCGCCCACTTCCGATAGCATCCGGCCCCGTTCACGGGTAATCTACCGCCTGGAGCCGAATCTGTGCAAGCCCTTGGCGCTCGGTTGTCCGTGCCGGACCGCGCGCGCAAGCCTTTCTAGGAGAGCATGATGGCGGATGCCGTAAGCAAGGATCAGGTGCTGGCCGCGCTGCGGGGCGTCAAAGACCCCGACCTCGGCCGCGACATCGTCTCGCTGGACTTCGTCAAAGAGGTCAAGATCTGCGGCGGCGCCCTGGGGGTGACGATCGAACTCACCACGCCCGCCTGCCCGGTCAAGGACGAACTGAAGAAGCAGTCCGAAGACCTGCTCAAGGCCCTGCCCGGCGTCACCGCCGTGGACGTGAAGATGACCGCGCAGACGGTCGGCCGCAAGATCGAGAGCGAACTCCTGAAGGGCGTGAAGAACATCGTCGCGGTCGCCTCGGGCAAGGGCGGGGTGGGCAAGAGCACCGCCACCGCGAACCTGGCCCTGGCGCTTTCGCGCGCCGGCGCCAAGGTCGGCATCCTCGACGCGGACATCTACGGCCCGAGCATCCCCGGGATGATGGGCATCACCGACAAGCCGTTCGCCGACGAACAGGGGCGCGCGATCCCGCCGGTGGCCTTCGGCATCAAAGCCATGTCCGTGGGCATGCTGGTGGGCGAAGACGCGCCGACGATCTGGCGCGGGCCGATCGCCAGCCGCATCCTCCAGCAGTTCCTCGGCGCGGTGAACTGGGGCGAACTCGACTACCTGCTGCTCGACCTGCCGCCCGGCACCGGCGACGTGCAGCTTACGCTTACGCAAAGCGCGCCGATCAACGGCGCGGTGATCGTGACCACGCCGCAGGACGTGGCCCTGCGCATCGCCAAGAAGGGCTTGAAGATGTTCCTGCAGGTGAACGTGCCGGTGATCGGCGTGATCGAAAACATGAGCGGCTTCGTCTGCCCGAGCTGCAACGCGGTGCACGACATCTTCCGCAAGGGCGGCGGCGAACGTTCCGCGCGCGAGATGGGCGTCCCGTTCCTGGGCTCGATCCCGCTCGACCCGCGCATGGTCGAAGCCGGCGACCTCGGCACGCCGCTCGTCTCGCTCGACCCGAACAGCCCCGGCGCGAAAGCCTTCGAGCAGGTCGCGAAGAACGTCGCCGCGCAGTTGAGCATCAGCAACTTGAACGAAAAGAACGTGAAGGCGCGCCCGAAGGAAGTGCACCTGCTCGACCAGGTCCCGCCCAAGATCGTTTGGGACGACGGGCTCGTGCAGACCTTCGACTACCGTGCGCTGCGCCTGGCCTGCCCCTGCGCGGGCTGCATCAACGAGATGACCGGCGAAAAGATGCTCCAGGAATCGAGCGTGCCCAAGGACATCAAGCTGGTCAGCGCCAACCCCGTCGGCCGGTACGGCCTGAGCCTTGGGTTCAGCGACGGACACGGCAGCGGCATCTACACGCACGACCGGCTGCGGGAGTTGGGCACGAAGGTCTAGCGCCCCGCAACTTCGGCGCTGCGGTGACCCGAGGGCGTTTTCTCACCGCGGAGATCGCGGAGCGCGCGGAGAAGGGCACGAAAGTTCGCGCAAAGACGCCAAGACGCAAAGAATCAGGCCCATCTTCTGGAGTGTGTTTTTCTGCCGTCCCTGCTGTTCTTGGCGGCTTAGCGTCTTTGCGCGAAACCGGCCGTCCCCGGACGCCCGGCGCCTACGCTAGGCAAGCGCCCGCGATGCGGTAGCCTTTTTTCATACCCGAACCTGAGTGCCCTCGCTTTCGCCGGCTGCGGAACCGGCCGCGGGGGCGCACGGACGCGGGAACTTCCTTCGAGATCGCGCAGCATTAAAGGAGAGCCAACGTGAAGCAGATCAAGGTCGGCACCATCGGATACGGCGGCGCCTTCAACATGGGCAAGCACCACCTCAACGACATGATGAAGAACAAGGGCTTCGTGCCCGCGGCCGTCTGCGACCTGGACGCCAAGCGCCTCGAGACCGCGCAGACCGATTTTCCGGGCATCCAGACCTACACCGACGTGGACGAGATGCTGCGCAAGTCCGACGTGGAACTGCTCGCGATCATCCTCCCGCACAACGTCCACGCCAAGGTCGCCATCCAGTGCATGAACGCCGGGCGCCACGTCGTCGTCGAGAAACCCTTTGCCATCACGGTGAAGGAATGCGACGCCATGATTGCCGCCGGCAAGAAGCACAAGGTCGTCTGCTCCACCTTCCATAACCGCCACTGGGACTCGAACATCCTTACCATCAAGAAGCACCTGCATAAGATCGGCCGGCCATTCCGGTGGGAAAGCTACGCGGGGCACTACGGCGAACCGGGCACCTGGTGGCGCAGCTACAAGGATATTTCGGGCGGCGTGATCTACGACTGGGGCGCGCACTTCTGCGAATGGATGCTCCAGGTCATGGACTACGAGATGCTCGAAATCAACGGCTACCAGGTGAAGGAAGTCTGGAAGAAGTTCACCAACGAGGACGAACTCGAAGCGGTCGTGCGCTTCAAAGGCAACGCGGTCGGTTCGCACGTGGCCTCGACGGTGTCCATCACCGGCAAGGACCAGATTCGCATCGTCGGCACGAAGGGCGCGATCGTGGCCAGCCACGGCAGTTGCGACGTGTACCTGAAGGACAAGGACAACCACACCGTCAAGACCAGCGTGAAAATGGAGCCCGCGCAGAATTCGGAATACTACAAGAACGTCCACGACCACCTCTTCCACGGCAAGAAGCTGGTCATCACCCCCGAATGGGCGCGCCGCGTGATCCAGATTCTCGACTACGCCGGCCAGTCCTCGGAAAAGGGCACGGGCATCAAGGCGAAGTACAAGTAGGCGCGGCGGGATTCGGTCCGGCGGCGCGGTCCATGGGTCCGCGCCGCCTCTTTCCATCTATTTGAGTTAGCATCCGCGTGGCGCTCGAAGATAATGCGCGCACGAACGGAGCCCGCGGTTCGAGGACTGCCATGCCCGGAGACGTGCTGACCGAAGAGAGCCTCCTGCGCGCCCTGGAGGCCGTCAAAGATCCCGACCTGGGACAGTCCATCGTCGCGATGGGCATGATCAAGGACGTCAAGATCGAGGACGCCGGCGCGAAGCTGGCCTTTACCTGCGAATTGACCACGCCGGCCTGCCCCGTCAAAGAACAGATCGAAAAAGAGATTCGCGACACGGTCGCCCGCGCTTTTCCCGGCGTAAAGGCGCTGGAACTGGCCATGACCGGCAAGGTCCGCAGCAACACCACGGTCTCGCTCGGCGGCGGCGAGAACTACCTCCCCCAGATCAAGAACGTGGTCATGGTCGGCGCGGGCAAGGGCGGCGTCGGCAAGTCCACCGTCTCGGTGAACCTCGCCGCGGCCCTGAAGCACCTCGGCGCGACCGTCGGCGTGCTGGACCTGGATGTCTACGGCCCGTCGCTGCCCCTGATGACCGGCGTGCGCGACAAGCCCAAGCTGCAGGGCGAGACCAAAATCCGCCCGATCCTGGCGCACGGGATGGAAGTGATGAGCATGGGCTTCCTGGTCGAGCCCAAGCAGGCAATGATCTGGCGCGGACCGATCCTCAACGGCATCGTCGTGCAGTTCCTGCGCGACGTCCTGTGGAGCGAGGCCGATTACCTGATCGTCGATCTGCCGCCCGGCACCGGGGACATTCCGCTCTCGCTGGCGCAGAGTTGCGCGTCCACCGGCGCGGTGCTGGTGACGACGCCGCAGGACGTGAGCCTGGCCGACGTCTTCCGCGCGAAGGCGATGTTCGACCAGATGCGCACCCCGGTGCTCGGCCTCATCGAAAACATGGCCGGCTTCTACTGCCCGAACTGCAACCATCTGCACAACATCTTCAAGCGCGGCGGCGGCGCCGAAGCGGCCGCTGAGATGCAGGTTCCGCTGCTGGGGGAAATCCCCATCGAGGCCGAGGTCAGTTCGAGCGGCGACGACGGCATCCCCATCGTCGTGCGGCATCCGGAAGGGCAGGCCGCGAAGGCCTTCATCGCCGCCGCGGAAAAGCTCGCCGCGCGCATCTCGGTGCAGAACCTGACCGGAGCGCAGCCCGCCGCGGCGTCGTAGCGGACCGTATTCGCGCAGCACAGGAACGAGGAGAAGTTGCCCCATGGCCAGGACCGTCGCCGATCTGGACGAGAAGGTTCAGTTGCTCGTCAACGAGATGCAGAACGAAGTGCCGATGACCGACCGGCCGTACCGGGCGCTGGGCGAAAAGACCGGCCTGAGCGAAGACGAGGTCCTCGAGGCGATCCGCGACCTCAAGCAGTGCCAGATCCTGCGCCAGATTTCGACGATCTTCGATACGCGCACGCTGGGGTACCAGTCGAGTCTCGTCGCCGCGCGCGCGCCCGAAGGCAAGATGGACGCCGTCGCGGAGGCGCTGAACCAGCACCCCGGCATCAGCCACAATTACGCACGCAAGCACGCCTTCAACCTCTGGTTCACCATCGCCGTCCCGGGCGACAGCTCTCTGCAGGCGCACGTGGACATCCTGCAAAAGCAGAGCGGCGCGGAATCGATCCGCCTGCTGCCCACGCTGCACCTCTTCAAGATCGGCATGAAGCTTGACGCCACCGGCGGCAAGCACGCCGGCGGCGAAGGCCCCGCGTACAGCGAGGAACAGCGGCATCGCGAAAAATCCGAGATCACCGCCAAGGACAAGGATTACGTCCGCGCGCTCCAGGAAGACATGGAAGTGCGCGCCGATCCGTTCGCGCCCATCGCAGAGCGCCTGAAGACGAACACCGGGGAACTCTTCGCCTGGTGCAAGGAGTTCCAGAAGCAGGGCCGCCTGCGCCGCGTCGCGGGGATTCTCAATCACCGCAAGGCCGGCTTCGCGGCCAACGGCATGGGCGTCTGGATCGTGCCCGAGGCGCGCGTCACCGAGGTCGGCGGGCAGTTCGCCGGCGTCTCGGCGGTGACGCACTGCTACCTGCGGCCCACGTACAGCGACTGGCCGTACAACATCTTCACCATGGTCCACAGCAAGAAGATCAACCAGTGCGACCAGGTGATCCAGGAGATGTCCGAGAAGGTCGGCATCAAGGAGTACGCGATCCTGTATTCGCACAAGGAATACAAAAAGATCCGTCTCGAATATTTCACCGGCGAGATCGCGCGCTGGGAGAAGGACCACGGCCTGAAACCCGGCAACGACTGAGCCGTACGGGAAAAGTCTCGCACGCGCGCCCGTGCCGCGCCGTGTGTAACAACTATCTCGCAAACGATTCAGGAAAGGACGCGCGCATGATCCGATTGGGGATGCTGGACCTCGACACCTCGCACGCCGTGGAGTTCACCAAGCGGCTGAACCATCTGCAGATCGCCGAGGACCAGTGGGTGGCCGGCGCGCAGGTGGTCGTCGCGTGCCCGGGCGTCTCGAAGATCATGCCCGAGCGCATCCCCGGCTTCGCGAAGAAACTGGGCGAGGAACTCGGCATCAAGCTCGTCGAAAAACCCGAGGAGATGCTCGGCAAGATCGACGGCCTGCTGCTGGAAGGCAACGACGGAAGCTCGCACCTGGAGCGCGCCCGCCCGTTCCTTGAGGCCGGCCTGCCCGTCTGGATCGACAAGCCGCTCGCCTGGACCGTGCGCGACTGCGAGGCGCTCGCCGAACTGGCCGCAAAGAAGAACGCGCCGGTCTTCTCCGCGTCCGCGCTGCGTTACGCCGAGGAGATTCAGGCCGTGAAGGCGGCCGTGGCGGAACTTGGAGCGCCCGTGGCGGTGGAAGTCTACGGCGGCCAGGCGAAGAAGGACAACATCCCCGGCTGGTTCTTTTACGGCATTCATGCCGTCGAGATGATCTTCGCGTTCCTCGGCCAGGGCCACGGGGAGATCACGTACCGCAAGAGCGGCGGCGCGGAACTGGCCTCGTGCGCGTGGAAGTCCGGCGCGCTGGGGACCGTGACGGAACTCTCGAGCGGCGACAAGCCGTTCGGGTTCACGTATTTCGGCGAAAAGGGCACGCGCGCCGCGAAGATCGACGGCAAGAACAACTACCGCGAGCTGCTAAAGAATATCTCGCAGTTCTTCCAGACGCGCCAGGCGCCCGTACCGATCGAAGAGACCATCGAGACGATCCGCTACATCGAGGAAGTGAACGCGCTCGGCGGCGCGTGATTACTTGAGCTTCAGCGTCCAGCCGAGGTGGCCGGCGGTCTCGGGCGTAGTCGTGGGTTCGCCCTTTTCGCGCTGCGCCTGAATCTTCTTCATCGCGGCGTCCCAGGCTTCCTGGCCGCCCTTGCGATCGACGAGGCTGAGCGCCGCCGCCGCGAACATCGCCGCGTGGCCGTCTTCCGGCGCGCTCTGCGCCAGGGCCTTGCACGCCTGGGCCTGCGCCTCCAGCATCGTGCGTTTGCGTTCCCCGTCGGCGCCCGAGGCCGTCCAGCGCACGCGATCCCATGCCAGGACCATCACGAAGCGCAAACGCAGCCCGAAAACTTCCGGCGCGGTCTCGCTTCGCACCTGCGCCAGGTTGGCCATGACCAGTTGCACGACCTCCTTTTCGAGTTCGTGTTTGGCCAGGCAGCCCGGCTGCGGATCGTGAAAGATCGCGCTGAAGCGCACGTTCGGGTCGAAGATGCGCCGGTCGGTCTCCCAGGCCTCGCGGTAGGCCTCGGCCGCGTCTTTCGGGCGGTCGAGGAAGAGCAGCGCGTCGCCGACGAGCATCTTCAGGCCCGGCGCGTTGGGGTAGAGCTGCGCGGCGAGCCGGTAGTGCCAGAGCGCCTTCTCGAAGTACGACGCGGCCGCGTCGGGTTCGTGCGCGCGCAAGCGCCGCAGGCCCAGTTGCAGGTCCAGGTGCCCCGTCATCGCCGGCGGCGCGGGCCAGTAGGGTCGCAGCCGCCGCGCCTCGTCCAGGCGTTCGGCGGCGAGTTCCTCCAGCGGGCGGTCCTCCCGGCGATCCTGGTCCGGCTGCCACGTGCGGACGCCGCGGCGTTCGAGCGCCAGGTAATCCACCGCGTTCTCGTAGGCGGCTTTGCCGTCGAACGGCGCCCAGGCGTACGCGGCATCGGTGTTGCGCGTGGCGGACGCCAGGAGTTCGTTCATGCGCTGGGCCTCCTGCACGAAATCCGGCGCTTTGGGATTCAGCTTCGCGGCCCGTTCGCGGTATTCCGCCCGGTCGTCCTCCGCCGCGCGCCGCGCGATGCCGGAATTCAGCAGCATGCAGAAGATGGCCGGGAGCAGCGCCAGAAGCAGCAGCGGGACGTGCCAGAACGCGAGCGTCGGCAGCAGCCGTGGCGTATCGGCTCCCGCAGGTTCGCCGCGCGCGCGCTCCGCGGCCAGCATCCCGCCCAGCAGTCCCAGCGCGCACATCACCGCCGGAACGCGCATGGGAAAATCGACGAGCTGATGGACCAGCACCGCGCCCACGCCCGCGCGCGCGCACCAGATCATGGCGGGACCGGGCCCCGTGGCGGCGGCTGAATCCTTCGCGCGCGCCAGGAAGCCGTACGCCGCGGCGAAGACCGCGGGAATGGCCAGTGCCGCCACCGCGCCGCGCATGCTGTTCGCGTTCGTGTCGCCGGCCAGGAAGGCCCACAGATCGCCGCTGGAAAAGCCGTCCAGCGCCACGGCGAGCATCAGGAAGCCGCACAGCGCGCCCGCGAGCACCGCCCAGTAGCTGCGGCGTTCGATGGCCGGATCGAGCGTGGGCGCCGGCACCGGCACCGGCGCGGCGGTCTCTTTCGTGGGGCGCAGCAACACGTACCAGAGCGCCGCCCAGACGAGCGGGCCGAGGACCCCGAATTCCACCCACAACTGGAGCCAGTCGTTGTGCGCTTCTTTGGTCTCGGTGGCGAGCGGCGTCTTGAAATAGGTGTACAGGTCGCCGAACGAGCCCAGGCCCGAGCCGAAAAGCAGCCGGTCGCCGCTGGAAAGGATCATCTTCCAGGCCGTGCGCCAGTATTCGAGGCGCACGGAGATCGACGCGCCGAGCGCGCGCAGGTTCACCAGCCCGATCACGCTCAGCATCAGCAGGCCCGCCAACCCGCTCAGGCCCGCGACCGTGATCAGCTTGAAGACACGCGCGCGGCCGGGGGTTGTGGATAACCGCTGCGCCGCGAGGAACCAGAGCCCCAGCGCGAAAGCGACGTGCGCGCCCTTGGATCCGCTGAGCCAAAGTCCCCAGAGCTGCACGCCCAGGAACGCCGCGTGCAGCGCGTCGGAGCCCTGGAACTTCGGCGCGCCCGCGGGCCGTTGGGCGCGCGCGTCCAGCCACAGGCCCGCCTGCGCGAAAATCGTGAGGAGCAAAAAGCAGGCGTACGAATTGGCGATCTCGAAGGTGCCGAAGATCTCTTCCGAGCCCAGGCGTTCGCGCGCCTGCTGGCTGAGCAGTTCGTCGGGCAGCGCGAGGGCGCCGGTGGCGGCTTCCTGGCGCAGGCGGGGGAGCTGCACGAACTTCAGCCAGAGGCCGTAAAACCCTTCCACCGCGCCCATGCCCGCGAGCGTTCCGAAGAGCCAGCGGAAGGCCCCGGCACAGCCGGAAGCGAGGAAGAACCCCGCCGCGATCAGCAGCGCAAAGAGCAGCGCGTTCAGCAGCAGCGGCACGGCCGCGCCGGCGTTGGGCGAGCGCAGCGCGCCGAGCACGTGCAGGCCGATCCAGAGCCCCAGGGCGATGCAAAGCGTCTCGGGAAGCCGCCCGCGCACGGACAGGAGCGCGTTACGTCCCCAGGCGGCGGCGCAAAAGAGGACGCCGAGCAGCGAGGCCAGGGCCGCGTCGGGCGTGATCGGTTGGAGCTGCGGCGTCGCGGAACGCACGACCAGGAAGAGCCCGAGCAGCAGGCCGAGGATGAAGAGCAGCGCGCGCGCCGCGTCTTCGCGCCGGGAGGCCTCGGCCGCGCCGGGTTCAGGCGGAGCCATCGCCGGCCTCCGGAGGTTTCTGCTTCATGCGGCCGGCGCGTTCGAGCAGCGCGATGAGCGTCAGGATCAGCAGCGCCTGGCCGACCAGGAGCAGGCCTTCCTGCGCGGAGAGGTTGCGGATCGCGGCGGCGGGCAGCGCGATGGCCAGCGCGGCGAGGTGAATCGTGGAGACGGCCTGCCGGTGCGTCATGCCCAGGTCCACCAACCGGTGCGAAAAGTGCGAGTTGTCGCCCTTGAGCAGCGCGCGCCCTTCGCGCAGGCGGATGAACATCACCGAGGCCGTGTCGTACAGCGGGATCGCAAGGATCAGGAAGGGCACGCCGACGCTCAGCACCGATTCCCGGTACGTGTAATACGTGGTGACGACGCTCAGCGCGGCCATCAGAAATCCCACGAACATCGAGCCCGCGTCGCCCAGAAAAATCCGCGCGGGCGAGAGATTCCATTTCAGGAAGCCCAGGCACGCGCCGCTCAGCGCCGCCAGCGCGACCGCCAGCGTGCCCTGCCCGGAGGACATCGCCACCATGCCCAGCACGGCCGAGGCGATGGCCACGGTGCCGGTGCAGAGCCCGTCCATGTTGTCGAGCAGGTTGAAGCTGTTGGTGATCAGCACGATCCAGAGCACCGTCGCGGCCTGCATCGGCAGCGTGTCGCCGATCAGCGCCGTGATGCGCACGCCGCCCGCGACGACGGCGATGGCGAGCGCGAACTGCCCCGCCAGCTTGGCCGGGGGCGAGAAGACGAAGCGGTCGTCGAGCACGCCCAGCACCAGCGCGCCGAGCGCCCCCGCCAGGCAGACGCCCAGCGTCCGCAGCAGCGCCGGATCGAACTGTTCCGCCGCGAGCCCCAGTTCGGCGCGCCAGGCGGAATACCCCGCGTCCGCGAGCACGCGCCCGACGGCCAGCCAGGCCAGCGCCAGCACGGCCAGCATCGCCAGCGCCACCGCGATGCCGCCGCCGTAAGCCATGGGTTCGCGGTGAATCTTGCGCGGCCCCGGACGGTCCACGAAGCCCACGCGCAGCGCCGCGGCGCGCACGAGCGGCGTGAGCGCGAGCGCGAGCGCCGCCGCGACCAGGCCCGTTGCGATGCAGAGGAGTTCCACGGCGGTATGATAGCCAACTTTCGCGTTCTGGCGCGGGAGAACTGGGCGGGCTACAGCCCTTCGTAGCCGGGGAAGAGCATCGCGGTCATGAAGACGTCGGCGAAGTCCTTGCGCCCGGAGAGTTCGATGTATTCGACTTCGCGCGCCAGGCGTTCGACGCGCGCGCGCTGCCCGCGGTTCACCAGGCACAGCTTGGCCCCCACGGCCGCGCTGTTGCCGACGAATTCGAGCTTGTCCACGGTGATGTCCGGCGGAAAGAGCCCGATGGCCATCGCCGCGGCGGGATTGATGTAGTTCCCGAACCCGCCCGCGATCAGCACGTTGCTCACCTGCGAACCGTCCACGCCCCACACTTTCAGCGCCATGTCCACGCCCGCGCGGATCGCGCCTTTGGCCAGTTGCAGTTCGCGAATGTCGCGCTGGGTCAGGGTCAGGTCGCGGCGGCGTTCCAGGGTTTTGGCCTTGGGCACCAGCAGCAGGTCGCTGCCGTTCTCGCTGGGCAGCACGCGCCCGGCCAGCTTTTCCGGGAGCTTCTCGCGCGCCTCGTCGGGTTCCAGCACGCGCCCGCCGGGATCGACCATGCCCGTCTTCAGGAACGTCGCGACCGCGTCGATCAGGCCCGTGCCGCAGACGCCGCGGGGCGGGTGGTGCCCGATGACGTGCAGGTCCAGGTCCTGTTCGCTTTCGCTGAAGGAAACCTTGTCGATCGCGCCGGACATCGCGCGCAGGCCGCACGAAATCTTCGCGCCTTCAAAGGCCGGGCCGGCGGGGGCCGCGCAGGAGATCAGGCGCGAGCGGTTGCCGAGCAGAATCTCGCCGTTGGTCCCGACGTCCACGAAGAGCGTCAGGTCCTCGCGGCGGTCCAGGTCGCAGGCGAGCATCCCCGCGGTGATGTCGCCGCCGACGTACCCGCCGACGCTGGGCAGCGCGTAGACGGTCGCGCCGGGGGCCAGTTTCAGTCCGATCTCGTGCGCGGGCACTTTGTACGCGCGCGACCAGATGGGCGTGAACGGCGAGACCGTGATGTGGCGCGGATTCAGCGCGAAGACCAGGTGCGTCATGATCGTGTTGCCGCCGAAGACCACTTCGTACACGTGGTCGATGGGCGTGCGCGCCTTCTCGCAGCATTCCGCGGCGATCTCCTGCATGCAGCCGACGATCAGGTCCTGGAGTTCGCGGCGCTCTTGGGGCCCCTTGTCGGCGTAATCGCCGCGGGCGAGGACATCGTGCCCGAAGGCCGCCTGCGGGTTCGAGCGGCTGGCCAGGGCGAGTTCCTTGCCCGTCGTCAGGTCGATCAGGTAGCCCACGACGGTGGTGGTGCCGATGTCGTAGGCGACGCCGAAGGCCGTGCCGCGCGTGTTGCCGGGTTCGGCGCGGATCAGGCGCCGTCCCGAGACCGTGGCGGTGACGCGAAAATCTTTTTCACGCAGGGCGTCGGCGAGTTCGCGCAACGGGTCAAGCCCCGCGACGAGGTCCGGGGCGTGCGCGCCCAGGGCCCGCGCGAGCCGGTCGAAGTCGCTGGCCTGGTCGTGAATCTCGGGCTGCGGGAGCTGGCAGTAGTACTGCCGCACCGACGGGTCGAGCGCCGTCTCGGGCGCGGCCGCGCCGCCGACGGTGAGAATCTGTTCGCCGTAAAAGCGCGAGCCCGGCGGAATCTCGACCACCAGGTCGTTGCGGACCTTAAGCTGACAGGAGAGCCGGTAGCCCTGCTCGATTTCGGTGCTGCTCAGGTTGCGGACGCCGTGGGGGCTGGGCGCGGTCGCGCCTTCCTTGATCCGCACCACGCATTTGGTGCAGGTGCCGACGCCGCCGCAGGCCGACTGGATCATGATCCCCGCGCGGCAGCACGCGTCGAAGACGGTCTCGCCGTCCAGGACCTCGATCGTCTTGTCGTCCGGTAGAATCTTGACGCGCAGCATCGATATCCTTCGCGGGCCCGCGGCTTACTTCCTGATGTCCAGAACGGGCTTGTCGTCCTGGAAGCGCACCGCATGCGTGCGCTTGACCGACTTGTCCAGCCAGCCTTCGATGTACTTCGAAGGGATCGATTCGCGCTGCGGGTGCAGGCGCAGCGGCACGCTGTCTTCGATAAAGTTCACCGCCGCCTCGGGCGTGCCGAGGCGGAAGCCTTCCAGGCGCATCGACCAGTCGAACTTGCCGGTCTTGCGGTTCTTCGGGCCGGCCTCGAAGTGCAGCATCGGGGCGTCGGCGGAGGCTTCCGCCGCGTAGTAGCCCTGCAGTTCGATGCCCGCGGCGCCGAAGTCGCTGGCGATGCCCTTGTACGTCACGATGCCGGAGGCCAGCTTCCAGTCGTAGACCTTGGTGTCCACCCAGTTGTTCCTGGCGTCGAAGCGCACGCGCACGCGGCCGGTCACGTCGATGTCCTGGAGGTACCATTCCGATTCCGGGCCGCCCCACATGCGCCGCAGCGAGGAGAAGACGCGCCCGTAGATGTCCGCCAGCAGAGGATTGGTGGACGGGTCTTCCGCGCCGCCGTAGGTCAGCGCGCCCTTGCGCCAGGTGATCTCGTCCAGGTCCATCACGCGGTCGCTGGCGAAGCGCCCGCGCACCAGCACGCGCCCCGAGACGTCGCGGATGCCGGGCGGCAGGAACTCGCCGACGGGCGAATCCTGCGAGGCCAGTTCGACTTCGAACTTCACCAGGTCGCCCTTCGCGCCGGCGGCCAGGCTTTCGCTGTAGTCTTCGACGTGGGTGCGGAAGCGCCAGAGCGGCGCGTCGCGTTCGGTGGCGCGCGGATCGACCAGGAATTCGAAGGTGCGCACGCCGTCTTCGCCGCGTTCCATGCGCAGTTCGCCGTTGTACTTCCGCCCCAGGATGCCGCGCAGCACGATGGTCTTGGGCCGGTGCTGCTCGTCGGTGACGATGCTGCCCTTCAGCGACTCCAGCGAGATGCTCTCGCCGTGCTTCGTGACGATAAAGGCGCTGCCGGGGCCTTCGTCGCAGGCGAATTCCAGGCGATTGCCCACCATGTGGAAGGACAGGTTCCCGCCGCTGCCGGTCTTGATCGCGTCCGGGAGCAGCCAGGGCGGCCAGATTGACTTTTCGCCGAAGAACATCCAGTTGAGCGCCCCAGGCACCACCACGCCGGCGGGCGTCTTGACCGGAGGCAGGCGCAGTTCCAGATCTTTGTAAGCGACGTTGCCTTCGCAGACGAAGTTGCGGCCGGCCATGGCGGGTTCGACGGCCACGCGCAGCGCGGGAATCTGGCCCTTCGCGCCCATCTCGCCCGTCAACAGCGCGCGCAAGAGCAGGGCGACGGGATCGACGGCTTCGCCGAGCTGTTCGGGGGCGACGCGCAGGACCTGCGTGTCGATCTCCAGGTTCTGGCCGTGGGTCTCCCAGCGCCCGTCGCCCAGCGACGCGACGGTGAACGCGAAGGGTTTGCCGTTCAGCTTGCTAAGGCCGAATTCGCCGATCAGGTCCTGCTTCAAGCCCTGCTTGAGCAGCCCGCTGCATTCTTCGAGCTTCAGCATTGGGCCGTCGCCGATCTTGATGTCGGCGTTGATGTCGTGAAAATAAACGGGGAAGGGCGGGCCCTTGGCAATCTTGGGCTGCGTCTCCTGCAGGTAGGTGGGGCGCGCCGCCACTTCGATGTCCTTGATGCCGTACACGTGCACGGCCTCGATGCGCGGCGAGGGCCACAGGTCGAGGTAGATCTCGCACTTGTCGGCGTGCAGGCCTTTGACGTAGTTCGAGCCTTCGATGATCGGGTCGCTGCGCAGGTCCGAGACGGTCACCTTCGACCACGTGCCGCTGTCGAAGCGCACGCCGCCGTGCCGCACGTTGCCGCGCGGGAAGAAGCTGACCAGGGCCTGCTGGAGCAGTTCGTTGCCGCCGCCCGAGTCCAGGTAGCCGACGAAACTACCCACCAGGCACAGCGCCCCGGCCAGGAACATCAGCACGAACTGCCAGGCATGGGTGTAGTACGCAATGCGCACGTAAATGACCTCGCCGCTTCCGCGAAAGACCGCGCTACCTTGGGATTAGAACCGTTGGAGCGAACGGGGTCAAGGACGCAAGGGTTGGTTGAACTGTCGGCGCGGTTGACTGGCCGGGGTCAGGGCTGGACGGTGCGGTCGCCCGCGGCGGCAAAGGCTTCGGCCAGGTCCAGGCGCCCGTCGTACAGCGCCTTGCCGATGATGCAGCCGAAGCAGCCGAGTTCGCGCAGCGCTTTCACGTTCGCCACGGAGGTCACGCCGCCGCTGGCGATCAGCGGAAAGGGGCAGGCGTCGCGCATTTCGGCCAGGCGCTTCATGTTCGGCCCCTGGAGCATCCCGTCGCGGTCGATGTCGGTGTAGATCACTTCGCCCAGCGGCAGGTCGTACAGTTCGGTGATCAGGTCCACGGCCGAGAGCTTCGAGACTTCCACCCAGCCCTTGGTGACGACCATGCCGTCTTTGGCGTCCAGCCCCACGCAGATCTGCCCGGGAAAGCGGTTGGCCAGGTCCTTGAGGAAATTGCGGTCCTCGGCGGCCTTGGTGCCGATCACGCAGCGCGCCGCGCCGGCTTCGAGCAGTTCCGCGACGGCGCGCGCGCTGCGCAGCCCGCCGCCGATCTCGATCTCGGCGCTGGTGATCTCCTTCAGGATCGCGAAGGTCAGTTCGGCGTTCTTGGGGCGGCCGTCGAAGGCGCCGTCCAGATCGACGATGTGGATGCGCCGCGCGCCCGCGTCGGCCCAGCGGCGCGCCGCGCGCACGGGGTCTTCGTCGTAGACCGTTTCCTGATCGGCCTTGCCCTGCACGAGCCGGACGGCTTTGCCGCCCTTGATATCGACAGCAGGAATAACGCGCATCGCTCTTCGCAGCCTTGTCCGAGAGGTCCCTAACCTGGAAGCACCGGAGAACCTAAAGCGAATTTCACGCGGCACAAGCACACTTAGGGCTGGAAACCGGACGGCCCGGGGCTGGATTCCGGAAAACTACCGATCTTCGAAGGCGACTTCCATCACGCGCATGCGGAAGTACCTGCCCTCTTCCAGACTTACGCCTTCGATCCGGATCGCCGGCGCGGCCTGGTCCGATTTCGGGTCGGCCTCGTCGAAGGTGATCAGCGCGTCCCGTTCCCGGTCCCGCAGGCTGTTCACCGCCCAGGCCAGGGCCCGGGCGCGCGCTTCGGCCTCCGCATCCTTCAAGTCGGGATATACCGAGCGAATCGCCTGCCCGGGGCGTTCGTAGGCCGCGCCCTGCATCTCCTTGCCCGGCCAGTTGGCCGGATGCACCAGCATGATGCTGGCCGATCCCCGGAAGAAGATGACGCCCTGCCGGAAGATGCGCTCATCCACCTGCGCGTTGGGCGGGAGCACCACCGTGCCCAGGTCCGCGACGCGCAGGGTCGGGGCGCGTTCCATCCGTTCGCTCAGCGGTTCGCCCGAACCGTCGTACGTCCAGCGCGTGCTGCGGAAGAGCGGCGGGAGCGGCGCGGGGCACGGGGGACGGAAGAGGATGCGCAGCGCGCCGGCCTGTTCCAGGTCCGTTCCTGCTCCGGCGAGTTCGTTCTCCTGCGCGTGCAGTTCGGCCAGGCTACCGTCCTCGGGCCCGCGCACGCTCATGGAAGACGCGTCCTGCAGGCCGTCGATGTAGGCGAGTTCCGTGTGCCGCGAGGCCCGGCCGTCGAGCGGGTACTCGGTCACGTCCACGCGCGTCACGACGCCTTCGGGCGCCTTGAACGCGTGGCTGAGGAAGGCGGAGAAGAAGGCCACGCCCAGCAGCGCGGTTCCCGCGGCCATGTAGCGCGTCTTGATCGTCGTCGAGAGCCACAGCAGAAAGATCAGGCAGAGCCCGCCGATGCCCGCCCAGTACAGGCCCTGGCTGCGCCGCGAAGGCGCGATCGTGCCCGTCGGGAAGAAGTCGAACGGCGCGCCCCAGATGCGTTCGTCGGCCAGCGCGCGCTCCGAGGCCAACGCGCGGCATTCCAGCGCCTTGGGCCAGTAGGTGAAGAGCGTCTGCGTGTCGGCGTTCTGGAAGAAGAGCACGCCGCCGCCCAGGCCCAGACGGTACTGCGCGAAGACCAGGGAGCCGTTCTTGTCGCGGACGACGTCGCTTTCCTTCAGGTTCGCGTTGCGCGACCACCAGTCGAAGTCGCGCTGGAGTTCCTTCGTCGCCGAAGGCAGCGGGGTCAGGCCCGCGCGCACGGCTTCCTGGATCGCGCGGGGGTCCAGCGAGGCCACCAGCACGCGCCCCCCGCCGGCCACCCAGGCGCGCAGGCGCTGCCGCGCGCGTTCGCTGCAGGCATCCAGGCCGGCCGAGGCGACGACCACGAGGTCCAGGTTGTCGTACATCCAGGCTTCTTCCGGCATCTGCTCCGGGCCGACGGTCGATACGTGCCAGTCGGGCGGCGCAGGCGCGGGCGAACGACCCAGTTGCAGGACGATCTTCTCGTTGCGGCCGACGGGCTTGAGATGGTTGGCGAGCGAGGCGACGAAGACGTTGCGTTCGTGCGAACTTCCCGGCGGCTGCGTCCAGGCGCGGAGCGTCAGTTGCGCGCCGCCCTTAGGCGCGCGCAGCGGGATGCGGAAGTTCGAGGGGCTGTCCGGCGCGAAGCGCTGCCGGACCACGTAGCAGGGCCCGTTCTCCGAAGTTCCTTCCTGAATCGTGATGCCGTGCACCGGCTCCAGCGCGGGCTGAAGGATGCCTTCAAGGGCCAGCACCGCGCCGGGATGGTAGTGCAGCCCGAAGCGGGGCGTCAGGCGGACCACCGGGCCTTCGGCGGGGAGTTCGTTGCGCAGCGGCACAGCGGCGGGGCCTTCGGCCCCTGCGCAGGCCCAGGCGGCCAGCGCGAGCGCCAGCAAGCCGGACCGGACCGTGCGACACTCCACCATGCCGGGCCCTCGCGAATTCAGCGCGTCTCGACCGCCGGGTCCTTGGGCTGTACGTGCCAGCGCGCGGCCAGATGGATCGACAGCAGCGCCAGATCGGCCGGCGTCACCCCATCCAAACGCAGTGCCTGGCCAAAGGTTCGCGGGCGGTGCCGGGTCAGCTTCTCGATCGCCTCGCGCCCCAGCCCGCCGACGCGCTTGTAGTCAAGCGCTTCGGGCAGGGCCTTGTCCTCCAGATCCTTCAGGCGCTCGACCTGCTGCTCCTGGCGCTTCAGGTAGCCCTCGTACTTGGCCTCGATCTCCAGCGTCTCCTCGGCGAGCGCGCCCGGTTCCAGTTCCAGGCCGCGTTCGCACAGGTGCGCGAAGGTCATCTCCGGCTGGCGCAGCAGGTCCCACCACGTCTTGCCTTCCTTGGGCGGGCGGTGCTCCTTCAGGAACGCCGCCGCGCGGGCGATGGCCGCGTCCTTGGCCGAGACGGCCTCCAGCGCGGGCGCGTCGAGCAGCCCGAGGCGCTTGGCGTGCCCGGCCAGGCGGCGGTCGGCGTTGTCCTGCCGCAGCAGCAGGCGGAACTCGCTGCGGCTCGTAAAGAGGCGGTACGGTTCGACGATCTCCTTCGTGACCAGGTCGTCGATCATCACGCCCAGGTAGCCCTGGTCTCGCCCGAGCACGAAGGCCGGTTCGCCGCGCACGAACAGCGCCGCGTTGATGCCCGCCATCAGGCCCTGCCCACCGGCCTCTTCGTAGCCCGAGGTCCCGTTGATCTGTCCCGCGAGGAAAAGCCCCGGGACGCGCCGCGTGTGCAGCGTGGCCTCGATCTGGTGCGGCGGGACCATGTCGTATTCGATCGCGTAGCCGAAGCGCAGGACTTCCGCGTCTTCGCAGCCGGGGATCGTCTTGATCAGTTCCTGCTGGACCTCGGCGGGCAGGCTCGTCGAGAGCCCGTTGACGTAGACTTCCTCGGTCTCGACGCCCTCGGGTTCGAGAAAGATCTGGTGCGAGTCCTTCTCGCCGAACTTCACGACCTTGTCTTCCACCGAGGGGCAGTAGCGCGGCCCGCTGGAGGTGATCTGCCCGGTGTAGAGCGGGGCCTTGTCCAGGTTGGCGCGGATGAGGTCGTGCGTGCGCGCGGTCGTGCGCGTCAGCCAGCAGGGCAGGGAAGGGCGCTCGATCTTGGCGGTGCGGAAGCTGAACGGCGGCGGCGGGTCGTCGCCCCACTGTTCTTCCAGGCCTTCTTTCTTAATGGTGCGGCCGTTCAGGCGCGGCGGCGTGCCGGTCTTCAGGCGGCGCAGGTCGAAGCCGAGGGCCTCGAGCGAGCCGGACAGGCTCATGGCGGCCTGTTCGCCCGCGCGCCCGCCGCGGCTGGTCTTCTTGCCCTGATGGATCAGTCCGCGCAGGAACGTTCCGGTCGTCAGGATCACGGCCTTGGCGGTGTACGTCAGCCCGCTTCCGCCGCGGATGCCGGTGACGCGCAGAGTATGCGCTTCCGGCGCGGCGATGGTGAGTCGATCGGGGGCGACGCCTTCGCGCAGGGCGGCCAGGCGTTCGGCGTAGCGCGCGGCGGCGTGGGCCTGCGGCGAGATTTCTTCGACGAGCAGTTCCTCGACCATTTCCTGGCGAAGCGTCAGGTTCGGCATGCGTTCGACGAGTTGCTTCATCAGGATGGCGTAGAGGCGCTTGTCGCACTGCGCGCGCGGCGACTGCACCGCGGGCCCGCGCGAACGGTTGAGCATGCGGAACTGGATGCCGCTGCGGTCGGTGATCAGCCCCTGCGCGCCGCCCAGCGCGTCGATCTCGCGCGTGACGATGCCCTTGGCCGTCCCGCCGATGGCCGGGTTGCAGGACATCTGCGCGACGGCTTCCAGCGCGATGGTGGTCAGGAGCGTCCGCGCGCCCATGCGCGCGCAGGCCAGCGCGGCCTCGCAGCCCGCGTGCCCCGCGCCGACGACGATGACGTCGAAGTCCGTGTCACGGCTCATGCGCGCATTTTAGGCGTCCGCGCCCAATATGCAGCAGCAGAAAGCCGGGCACTACTTGGCGGCTCGGAGCGCGCGAATCTGCCAGCCCGCGTGCACGCCCGCGGCCAGGTTGCCCGCGATGACCAGGACGATCAGGCAGCTCATCAGCCCGGGAAGTTCGCCCTCCGACACGACCGACCAGGCCTCCAGCCCTACATAAAGGAGCAACGCCGCCAGGGAGATCTCGAACGGATACGTATTCGTCAGGAAGATCATGGCGATGAAGACGCCCGCCAGCATCAGTTGGACCAGGGCCATCATCTTCAGGTGCTGCCCCGCCTGCTGGAACGCCGCGCGCACCTCGGCCTGTTCCTGCTTGCGCGCCGCGTTCTCTTCCGCGCTCGAACCGGCCTCTTCCATCATCTCCAGCGCC
>JAHCJK010000062.1 GCA_026184295.1 Planctomycetota bacterium | reverse complement strand
CCGCCTGGCCGTGATCAATTTCGACGCGCATCTGGACGTGCGCCTGGTTCGCGCCGACGAGGCGTTCAACAGCGGCACCGGCTTCGGCCGGCTGCTCGACCGGGGCCTGGCGAGCTACACCGTGATCGGCGCGCGCGATTTTCAGACGTCGCCCGCGTACGCGCGGCGGGTCGAAGAGGCCGGCGGCAAGGTGCTGACCGCGCGCGAAGTCTTCGCGCTCGGCGTCGATGGCGCGGCGCGCGAGGTCTTCAACGCGCTGCCGCCGAAGTGCCACGCGATCTACCTGAGCATCGACGTGGACGTGGGCGACGCGAGCGTCGCGCCGGGGGTCAGCGCGCCGACGCCGGGCGGGCTGCTCGCGCACCAGGTCTTCGACCTGATCCGCATCTTTTCCGGCGATCCGCGCGTCACCGCCGCGGGCATCTTCGAACTCGCGCCGAACCTGGAAGAACCGAACAGCGACCGCACCGCGCGCTTCGCCGCCGGCTGCCTGGCCGAGATGCTCGCCGCGGTGTAGAGCACGCGTGCAGCACCCGTTTATTCGTGACCCGTGGCGGCAGCGCTCCTTTATATAGGGTAGAATCGGTGGGAGGAGCTATGCCGCAGACCGCCGCGCAGCTTTATGCCGTGGACCGCGCCCTGACGAACCCCTTGGTGGGCGACCCGTCCGTCACGATGCTTGAAAACGACCGCGCGTACTGCGGAGTGTTGCTGGCGGCGAGCTGCTGGCAGCAGGCGTGGAGCCCTATCCTGCATCTGGAAGGCGTGACCTGGATTCGCTTCGAACGCTGCGCCTACGCTTATACGGTGCTCTCGCAGGTGGCGCTGATGGCCTGGGATGGCGCGTTTGGCGCGATGGACAGCCGAGCCGGGCGCTTTCTGCCCAACATGAGTGCGCGGCCGTTCGCGACGAAATTCGTACCGCTGGCCGACTACGAATTGCAGGGCGCGCACCTTCAGGAAGGCTTGGGCGGCGCCGTCTTCCGGTTTGTGCAGAGCCACTTCGCGGACGTGCCGGGGTTTTCAACGCGCGAGAACGCGCTCACTTCGCCCGAAGACTACGCGCGCATCGTTCCGCCCGCCGATCTCGCGGCGCTCGCGGCCTGACCTGCATGCGCTTCTCGCTCAGGACGCTTCTGATCTGCGCGTTGCTGGCCGGCGGCCTTGCGTACCAATGCACGCAGCCGTGGTGCGTGGAGGTCAACAACGGCCGGTTCAACGTACTTTACGGATGGCCGCTGCCGGCCATGGAGCACCGCTTCGAAGTTCGAATCGAAGATCACGCAAGTGTATCGTACTGTTGCGAACGTTGCAGCGGGCCCTTTCCGATAAAGGTCTACGAAGCGCGGCCGGATTTGTTTGAAACCTCTCCCGGAAGCTGGGACTATTCGGTCCTGCTGCTGGCCGCCGACGCGGTGCTGCTGCTGGCGTTGCTCTTCGCACTGGGTTGCCTGTGCGAATGGGCGCAGCGCCGGCGTGCCAGGAGGGACACGGAAGCGCGCGCATGAGCCTGCTGATCCGAAACGCCGCCGAACTCGTCACCGTCGCCGGGCCCGACGCGGCGCGCGCGGGCGCGGAACAGGGCCGGCTCGAGATCATCCCCGACGGCGCGGTGTACTGCGAAGGCGAGCGCATCGTCAGCGTCGGGCGCACCAACCTGCTGCTGCGCAACTTTCCCGAAGCGCGCAAGGCCAAGCGCGTGATCAACGCGCGCGGGCGCGCGGTGGTGCCCGGGCTCGTCGATTGCCACGCGCATCCCGTCTTCGCCGGCGACCGCAGCGACGAATACGCGATGCGCCTGGCCGGGAGGACCTACCGCGAAATCCTCGAGGCCGGCGGCGGCATCCTGAAGACCGTGCGGCACACGTGCGAAGCCACCCACGCCGAACTGCTCGCCGGTCTGCGTGCGCGGCTCGACGCGGCCCTGGCGCTCGGCACCACGACGCTCGAAGCCAAGACCGGCTACGGGCTCGACGAACCGACCGAGCGCAAGATGCTGGAAGTCATCGCCGACGCCGCGGGCAGGCTGAAGGCGCGCCGAGGCCGGAGCGGGCCCGGCCGGCACGCCGTCGATCTGGCGCCCACGCTGCTGCATGCGCACGCGGTGCCGCAGGGCATGACCGCCGACGAAGTGGCCGAGGCCGCCGTTGAGGCCGTTCCGCGCCTGGCGCCGCTGGCGGAGTTCGTGGATGTCTTCTGCGAGAAGGGCATCTTCGGCGTCGAACAGTCGCGCCGCGTGCTCCAGGCCGGCAAGGACGCGGGACTGAAAGTGAAGGTTCACGCCGACGAGATGTGCCTGCTTGGCGGGGCGAAGCTGGCCGCGGAACTCGGCGGCGTCAGCGCCGACCATCTGCTCCACGCCGACGACGCGGGCATCGCGGCCATGCGCGAGGCGGGCACGATCGCGGTCTTTCTGCCCGGCACGCCGTTCGTCCTGCGCATTGCGTATGCCGACGCGCGCCGCTGGATTTCCGCAGGGGTGCCCGTCGCGGTCGGGAGCGACCTGAACCCCAACTGTTACTGCGAATCCCTGCCGTTCTCGTTCGCGCTGGCGGTGTACGAGATGAAGATGACGCCGGCGGAAGCGCTGGTGGCCGTCACCATCAACGCGGCCGCCGCGATCTGCCGCGCGAAGGAGATCGGCTCGCTGGCCCCGGGGAAACTCGCCGATATCGTCGTGCTGCACGGCCCTTCGTATCTGCATCTCGGCTACCACATCGGCGGGAATCCGGTCCGGACGGTCGTGAAGCGCGGACGGATTGCCGCCGGGGAGCCGGCGTAACGCTCCTCTATAAAGGAGAGCCGCCATGTCCACGCCCGCCTGGGAACGCCTGAGCGACGGACTGTTCCTGCTGCGCGACAGTTGCCTCGTGTACGCCGTGCGCGGCGCATCCGGCGTCGTGCTGGTGAACGCCGGCACGGGCCGCGCGGCTGAAATCCTGGACGAAGTGGCGGGCGGCCTGCCGGTGTCGGTGATCCTGACGCATCACTTCCGCGACCACAGCGACGGAGCCATCCGCCTGCGCCAGGCCGGCGCGCAGATTCTGGCGCCGTACTGGGAAGGCGAGCACCTCGTCGATCCCGAGCAGTGCCACCGCAGCCGGCAGATCTGGAATTCGTACAACAACCAGTGGGACCACTTTTCGCCGGTGCGACCGGTCCCCGTCGGCGGCTGGCTGCACGATTACGAGACTCGGACCATCGGCGGACTGGATTGGACCGTCGTGCCCACGCCGGGGCCGACGCCGGGCGCGTCGAGCTACCTCGTGCGCCACGGCGGGCGGACCCTCGCGTTCGTGGGCGAATTGATCGTGCGCGCGGGCCAGGTCGGACGGCTCGCGCCGCTCCAGTACAACTACAACGACTTCCTCGGCGCGCACAACACGTATCACTCGCTCAACCGGCTGATGGAACCTGCGACGCCGGACCTGCTGCTGCCCAGCATGCTCGGGCCGATCGAAGAGCCCGCGCGCGCCGTCTCGGCGCTGAAGCAGAATCTGCGCGCGCTCGACCGCATCCAGGCCGGCATGGGCGAGAGCCTGAACGACCTGGACGGCGACGATATCGAAGAGGTTCTGCCGCATCTGTTCCGCAGCAAGCACGCGGTGGCGGAGACGCACTTTGTCGTCAGCGAGAGCGGCAAGGTGCTGAGCATCGACTACGGCTACCACATGGGCGCGATGCGCCAGCCGCAGACACACCATCTTTCCAACCGCCGTCCGCTGCTGCATGGGCTGAACGGCCTGCGCAAGCGCTTCGGTGTGCAGCGCATCGACGCGGTGTTGATGAGTCACTACCACGACGACCACTGCAACGGCGTGCCGATGCTCCAGCGGCTCTTCGGAACCGAAGTGCTCGCGGGCGAAAACTTTTGCGAAATTCTCGAGCAGCCTCATCGCTACGAACGCCCGTGCCTGTGGCACGAACCGATCAAGGTCGCGCGGCCGCTGAAGCTCGGCGAGACCACGCGGTGGGAGAACATCCCGATCACGGTCTATCCGATGTCGGGGCACACGCGCTTCTCGACGCTGTTGTGCCTGGAGGTGGACGGCACGCGCGTCGTCCACACGGGCGATCAGATTTTCTTCCGCGGCAAACCCGCGACGCCGGCGGCGCCGGGAACGTCGCTCTTCACCAACCACGTCTACCGCAACGGGCTCGACCTGGGCTGCTACCGGCGGACGCTGGAAGACCTGAAACGCTTTCGGCCGGACCTGGTGTTGACCGGGCACACGCGGCCGTACCGCACCAGCCCCGAGTGGTACGCGCTCATCGAGGCCGGCGCGGCGGCCTTCGACGAGACACACGCGGCGCTGATGCCGTTGGGCGAGGACGAAGTTCACTTCGGGCCCGAGTCTCAGGCGGCGAAGCTCAAGCCGTACCGCCTGCACCTTCAACGCGGCGGGCGAGCGGCCTTCGACGGCTGGGTGCTCAATCCGTTTTCGTCGGCCCAGACCGCCCGGCTGGAGTTCGTGCTGCCCGAAGGCTGGCTCAGTTCCCCGGTGGAAGTGGACCTCGGCCCGCGTGAGAAAAAGAGCTTTCGCATCGAACTGGAAGTGCCCGCGACGGCGCGGGTGCGACGGCAGGCCGTGGCACTGGACCTGACGGTCGGCGGCCGGCCGTTCGGGCAGGTGGCCGAGGCGCTGGTGACGGTGGGCTCGGAACTCTTTTAGCGGCGCGCCTGCTTGCGCAGGTAGGCCTGCGGCGAAATCCCCGCGATCTCCTTGAAGACTTTCGAGAAATAGAACGGGCTGCTGAAGCCGAGTTCGGCGGCGGCGGATTTGACGGAAGCTCCACGGCGGCCGAGCAACGCGCGCGCCGCGCGGATGCGCTGCCAGCGGATGCGTTCCACGACGGTCATGCCGGTCTCGGCTTTGAAGCGGTGCGCGAGCGTCGAGACCGAGACGTTCAGGGCTTCGGCGAGTTCCTCCACGCTGGGCGGATCGTCCAGGCGCGCGGAAGCCAGCGCGTCCACGCGTTCGAGCAGGCGGCCGCCGCCGTCGTCCGCGCGGGCACCGGGTTGCTGCACCCGCCAGGGGTGCGCAGGGTCCCCGTCGCCTCCACGCCGGGCGGCCGCGGCGATTTCACCCAGCATCGAGAGGAAGAGGCCGTGCGCGGCCAGCGCGCCGCCCGGTTCGCCCTTTTGCTGCAACGCGTACATGGCGCGCAGGCGCGGCGGGATCACGGCCTCGGGGTCGTGGATGCTTGCGAAAAGCCCCTTGCGGAAGACGTCCTGCGGGCGCGCGAGCGTGAAGATCAGCCACATGTCCTCGTCGTGCAGGTCGGGGCGGTCCTGCCGTTCGCGGTAGCGCACGTGCGGAGCGTACAGGTGCCAGGTGCCCGGCCGCCGTGCAAACGGCGCGCTCCAGCGCCCGCCGGTCTCCACCATCGCCCACATGCCTTCCCAGCCGCAGTAATCGAGGGTCCACTGCGTGCGCGAGATGGGATTGGTCCAGAGACGTGGGACGTAGCGCGGGGACGCGCCCGCGCGGGTCTTCAGTTCCGCCAGGCGCAGGCGCGCGTCGGTAGCCAGTTGCAGAATAGTATATGCCATTTGCAGGATGTTCGAAGTAGCTAAGCGTATTCTACTCAGGCGCGATCCTAGGTTGCAGAATAGTGAATACAAGGAGATTCCAGCCATGACGCAGACCGTAGCGCTCGAGACCCCTCCCTTGGCCCTGGGCGGCGGGCCCAAGGCCGTCAGCGAACCCAAGCCCTACTGGCCCTACCTGACCGACGACGAGATCGAGGCGGTGCGCGCGAACCTCGTCAAAGGGCGCACCGACTGGTCGTACATGTGTGCCGCGGGCAAGGGCGGCCCGGGCCAGGCGTTGGAAGAACGCGTCGCGCGAGACCTCGGCGTTCCGTTCGTCGCGGCCACGGCGGGCGGCGGCCCGGCCCTGCACATCGCCTGCATGGCTACGCTCGAGATGGGCGACGAAGCGATCGTCACGCCGTACTCGTGGGGGCAGACGGTCTCGTGCATCCTGCAGGCGGGCGGCGTGCCGGTCTTCGCCGACATCGATCCGCGCACGCTGACGCTCGACCCGAAAAGCGTGGAAGCGAAGGTGACGCCGCGCACCAAGGCGATTGTCGTCGTACACATCGGCGGCATGCCGGCGGACCTGGACGGCCTGCTGGCGGTCGCGCGCAAGCACGGGCTCGCCCTGATCGAAGACTGCGCGCAGGCGCAGGGTTCGCGCTACAAGGGCCGCGAGGTCGGCACGTTTGGCGACTACGGCTGCTTTTCGCTCGGCTCGGGCAAGAACATCGCCGCGGGCGAGGCGGGCCTGCTGGTGGCGCGCACGCGCGACCACTACGAGCGCGCGCTGCTGTGCGGCATGCATCCCATGCGCAACAACGTGGACGTGCAGGACCCGGCGCGGCGCGCGTGGATCGACAGCCTGATCTACACCTACCGCGTCAACGCTCTGAGCGCGGGCTTGGCCGTCAAGCAGATGGACCGGCTGGACGAACTGAACGCCCACCGCCGCCGCGCGTACGCGCAGATGGCCGAACGCCTCGCGGGCGTCCCGGGCATCCGAGCGCTCTCGGTGCCGGAGGACCGCGATCCGGCCTGGCACATGGGGATGTGGACGTTCGTGCCCGAGGAAGTGGAAGGCGTGACGCGCGCCCAGTTTCTCAAGGCGCTGCAGGCCGAGGGCGTGCCCATCGGCGGGAGCTACGTCGGGACGCCGATCCACCTGCGACCCACGTTCGCGCAGAAGAAGACGCACTTCGGCCGCGGTTACCCGTGGGCCGCGCATCCGCAGGGCGACGCGATCGTCTACCGCGCGGGCGATTGTCCGGTGGCCGAACGCCGCTGCGCCGTGGAAGACCTGACCATGCTCGGCGGGGGCTGCTGGAAGGACGTGACGCCGCTGCTGGACCAGATCGCGGCGGCCTTCCGCAAGGTCGCCGCGCGGCTGGACGAGGTGCGGGGGATTCAGGCATGAAGACCGTCTTCGTTCCCGCGTACGACACGGAGGCTCCCGGCGCGTGCCTGCGCGCGTGCGAGCGCATCGCCGAAGTGCACCGCGCGATGGACGTGCCCGCGACCTTCTTCGTCGTCGGCAAGCTGCTGCTGGGCGAAGAACGCGCGCCGTACCGGCGGCTGCTCGGCGACGCGCGTTTCGAGATCGCCTCGCACTCGATGAACCACGCGCTCCTGCGCGACCACCCCGCGCTGGAGGCTCCGGGCGTGGCGTGGGCGCAGGTGGAGGACGAGGTTCGGCGGAGCAAAGGCGTGATCGAAGACGCCTTCGGCCGGCCGTGCACGGGCTTCCGGACGCCGTGCGCGTTCGTCGATGGCCTGGGCGCGGGGCGGCTGCCGGAACTCGTCGCGGCCTGCGGTTACGCGTATTCGAGCAGCACCGGGTGGGGCCCGAAGTATTCGCTGCCGGTGCCGGTGCAGCCGGCGTACGCGTACGAGGACTGCCCGAAGCTGTGGGAGTTTCCCGCGCACGGCTGGCACGAGAACGTGCTGAAGGGCCACAACGCCACGCCGGGGCGCTACCTGCTCTGGCCGCCGGTCTACCCCGACCACGTGGTGACGCGGTTCGTGCGCACGCCCGAAGAGGAATTTGCCGTGCACCGGTACTTCATCGACAAGGCGGTGGCACTGGGCGCGGAGTACGCGACGCCGATCTGGCACCCGTGGTCGCTGGGGAAGTTCGATCCCGAGATGCGGATGCTGCGGCTGGTCTTCGAGTACGTTCGGTCGCGCGGGATGGGCTTCGCCACCTTCGAGCAGCTCCGCGCGCGGAAGCCCGCGGCGCCGGTACCGGCCGCCGCGTAAGCGCGCAAAGCCCGGCGGTGCGAACTACTTGACGGGCAGCGTTTCCTGCTCGGGCTTGTCCTGCTTGGCGAGCGTGCCGTCCTTGCCCCAGGCCTTAATCATGTCGGCGACGATCAGGACGGCTTCGTCGCGCTGCGGATCCTTCAGGTCCTTCTTGTCCGCGGTCTTGGGTTTCTCGCCCTCGGGCTTCTTTTCGCCCTTCGGATCTTCCTCGTTGCCGTCGGCGGCCTTCTCGGCGTCGAGGTCCTTGTAGAGGTCGAACTCCTTGTTGCCTTCCACGCGCTTGGCCGAGGCGGTCTTCAGCGCTTCGAGGTGCTCGGTCTTCCAGGAGTAGTAGCGCTTGAAGTCGGGCTGTTCGAGTTCCAGTTCGGGCTCGATGCGCGCGTAGGGGATCGCGCCGTCCTGGGCCTTTTCGAGGAAGTCTTCGACGAGCTTGCGGCCGGGGAGCTTGATGTCCGGCTGCACGCCCTGCAACTGCACCGAGTCGCCGCCGGCGATGAAGTACTGCTGCACGGTGATGCGGATCGCGCCGGGCATCTTGACGACGCCCAGGTCCTGGATGCGCTGGACGGTGCCCTTGCCGTGGGTCTGGCTGGGCCCGACGATGACCGCGCGCCCGTAGTCCTTCAGCGAGCCGGAGACGATCTCGCTCGCGCTGGCCGAGAACTGGTTGACGAGCACCACCAGCGGGCCGGCGTACTGCGTCTCGGGATCGGGATCGTACCGCCAGACCACCTTCTTGTTGCTGCCGCGCTCGGCGACGACCGGGCCCTTGGTGATGAAAAGCCCCGCGAGCTTGATCGCTTCGTCCAGGTACCCGCCGCCGTTGTTGCGCAGGTCCAGGATCAGGCCGGTCAGCGGTTCGTTCTTGCTCAGTTCCTTGATGCGGTCGGCCACGTCGCCGGAGACGCCTTCGTAGAAGTTCTCGACGCCGATGTAGCCCACCTTGCCTTCGGGGGTGGGGAAGGTCTTGCCCTGGACGCGGATGTCGGCGAGTTCGATGGTGTCGCGGACCAGTTCGACGTCCAGCTTGGAGTCGGCGCCTTCCTTGCCGGCCTTCTGCAGGGTGATCTTCACCTTCGTGCCCTTCTCGCCCTTGATGCGCTTGACCACCTGGTCGAGCGTCATGCCGGCGAGCGGGTTGCCGTCCACGGCGATGATCTGGTCGTCGTTGGCGAACCTGCCGCTCTTGAAGGCCGGGCGGTCCTTGATCACGTCCACCACCTGCGCGCCCAGCAGGCTGGCGCGAATCTGCACGCCGATGCCCGAGAAGCTGCGCGCCATGCTGGTCTTGAAGTCCTCGGTCTCTTCCTCGTCCATGTACTCGCTGTGCGGGTCGAGGGCGGCCATGAAGGCCTTCATCACTTCCTTGGGCGTGTCGGCGGCGGGGTCGATTTTGTTCAGCTTCTCGCGCGAACGGGCCAGGGTCTGCAGGGCGAGCTGGAAGGCGTCGTTCTCGGGCTGATAAGAGGAGTAAAAGCCGAAGTTCGAGCGCGCCAGCAGCAGCAGGCGTCCGTGGGCGTCTTCTTCGCTGGCCGCGTAGCTGTCGGGCTTGATCTTGTCGATTTCCTCGCGGGTGATCTTCTTGATGACGTCGTCCTTATGGTCCTTCAGCGTGGCGAAGAAGTCTTCGTCGCGCTTGAGCTGCTTGGCCTTGAACTCCTTGATCCATTCCGCGAAGTACGCGAGGTTGCCGTCGGCGAACTTCCGAGCGATCTCGTCCAGTTCTTCCGGGGTGCGGTTGAGCTTGTCGTCGGCTTCCTTCTGCAGGTAGAGGGTGCGCGACGGGTCGAGGCGCTTGAGGAACTCCTTGAGCATGCGCTTGACCAGCGTCTGATCGACGCCGTGCTGGGTCAGATGGATGCGCATCATGTACGAGGAAAGCTCTTTCACCTCCTCGGCCGTCAGCGTGTTTTCGGCGCGCGCGGACCGCAGGGAACCGGTCAGCAGCAACGCCACGGCCAAGGAAAGGAGCATTCGTCGGGACATACGGGCTACCTCCATGGATGTATCGCGCATCGGCCTTCGCCGGGACGTGCGATTCGAGGGAACGAAATAATACCGCCGCCGGGAGGCCTCGGCCAACCCAAATTCCCGCGCGGAATTGCGCGATCCTCCGCAGCATCTGGACGCACCACGCCGGACGATCTTCATCTGCCCGGGCCTTGGGCTGGGCCGCCTGAAGCGCGAAACTTCGCGCTTCCGGTGTTCTTCGCATAGGACGCGCCGCCGGACCGGCGCTTCCGCCCGGATTCTCCTCAAACTACTTTGTCCTTTTGGTGTAAGGGGTTAAGAATCGAAGGCACGTGTGGAACGCCGATGACCGGTTTAGACGCCCTTTCTTGCGCAAGGTGCGAAGGATCGGGCGTGCCTCCTTCCTCTTAGGTGCGGAGCCAGGGAGTGGCCTTGCGGGACGCGGTTGAAAGCGACCGAGCCCTGGTCCGCCGGATTCTGTCCGGCGATGAGCGCGCCTTCGAAGCCTTCTTCGAAGCGAACTTCAGCGGTTTGTACCGCTTTGCGCTTCTTCGCCTGGGCAATGACGGCGAGGCCGCGGAGGAGGTGGCGCAGGCGACCCTGTGCGCGGCGATGACCAAGCTGGAGAGCTACCGCGGCGAAGCGGCGCTCTTCACCTGGCTGTGCACGTTCTGCCGCCATGAGATCTCCGCGTACTGCAAGAAGCAGCGCCGCGCGCCGGTCTCGTTCGGCACCGCGGAGGAGCAGCCCTGGATCAAGGAGGTCCTGGAAGAGCTGGACGACGGCGCGCAGGCCCCCGAAGACCTGCTGAGCCGCAAGGAATTGAAGGGCCTGGTGCGCGCGGCCTTGACCAAGCTGCCGCCGCACTACGGCGATGCGCTGGAGTGGAAGTATATCGAGGGGATGCCGGTCAACGAGATCGCCAAGCGGATGAAGATGAGTCCGAAGGCGGCCGAATCCCTGTTGACGCGCGCGCGGGATGCCTTCCGCGACGCGTTTAAAGCGGTGTGCGGCGGCGAACCGGAAACGGAGATGGGCTGAGCAGCGCCATGCGGACGAACGAACCCACGCCTCGCGATCCCGTCGAGCGCCTCATGCGCGCCGCGGGCTCCCGCGTCGATCCGCCCCGCGAACGGCGCGAGCGCGCGATGGAAGCCGTGCGCGCCGAATGGCTTCTCGCCGTCAAGGCCCGCCGGAAGAAACGCTGGATCGTCTGGTCCATCGCATCCGCCGCCGCGGCCCTGGTCGGCGCCGTCACCCTGTACGGCGCTCTCGATTCGATACACCGCAAATCCGGCGCGGTGGTGGCAAAATTGGAACGCGTCACCGGCGCGGCGGAGATCGTCTCCGGCACGGAGCGCCGCCCGGCCACGCCCGGGACGGAACTGCGCTCGGGCGAGCGGCTCGAGACGCCCAAGGGCGTGCGCGCGGCGCTGACGGCCGCGAACGGCGCTTCGCTGCGGGTGGACGAGGGCTCGCGCGTGCTGGCCGTGGGCGAGACCGCCTTCCTGCTCGAAGCGGGCGCGGTGTACCTGGATTCCGAACGCAAGGCCGGCTTCGAGATTCGCACGGCGCTGGGCGACACGCGCGACATCGGCACGCAGTTCGAGGTGCGGCTGGACGGCAGCCTGGTGGTGCGCGTGCGCGAGGGCAAGATCGAACTGAAGCGCGGCGCGGAGAAGTTCCAGGCCGCCGCGGGCGAGCAGCTTACCGCGCCCAGCGCGGGGCCCATCGCGCGCGATCCCGTGCCCGTCACCGGGCCGCTGTGGGACTGGGCCACGTCCGTCGCGCCGCTCTTCAAGATGGATGGGCAGCCGGCCAAGGCCTTCCTCGCCTGGGTCTGCCACGAGAAGGGCTGGACGCTGGCCTATGCCGACCCGCGCGCCGAGACCACCGCGGGCACGGCCGTGCTGCGCGGCGCGTTCGAGAACGCCAGCCCCGAGGACGCCTTGGACGCCGTGATGGCCGTCAGCGGGCTCAGGTACCGGCTGCAGGGCACGACGCTCACCGTCTCGCTCGCCGAATAGCCGCCGGGAGGCCGCATGAAACGATCAGCCGCCGCGCGCTCGCTCCTGCCGGCCTGCGTATGCCTGGCCGTCGCGCTGGCGTGTCCGGCGCGCGCGGCCGAACCCGCGCCGAAATACGCCGGCCGGACGCTCGAAGAGGCGTTGAAAGGCCTCGGAGAGGGCGGCCTGAAACTCGTCTACAGTTCCGCGCTGGTCCGCCCGGAGATGAAGGTCGCCGCCGAGCCGGCTGGGCCCACGCCGGTGGAGGCGCTCCAGGAGCTGCTGGCCCCGCACGGCCTGCGCGCCCGCTCGGGCCCGGGCGGCGCGGTGCTGATCGTGCGCATTCCCAGAGGCGAAAAACCCGCGAGTCCCATCGGCGCCGTCAGCTTCGTGAGCGTCGTCAGCGACAAGGTGCCCGACGTCTCGAGCCTGGAGGCGTGGAAGAAGAGTTTTCTGAAGCCGGGCATGAGCGACCAGGAGAAGGCCCTGGCCGTCTGGCGCTCGGTCGTCGCCTTCCAGCACCAGGATTCGCCGCCGAACGAGTTTCTGCACGAAGGCGAGAGCGTGCGCGACACGATCAAAATCTTCAATGTGTACGGGTACTCGATGTGCGACGCGGCTTCCGCGAACATGGAATGCCTGGCGCGCGCCGCGGGCCTGGAGGCGCGCGGGCGCATCGTGGCCCACCACAGCGTTCCCGAGGTGAAATGGGACGGCGCGTGGCGGCTGCTGGACGGCTCGCTGATCGCGTACTACCCCAAGGCCGACGGCTCGCTCGCGGGCGTGGACGAGATCATCGCCGGGGTCAGCGGCTGGCTGGACGCGCATCCCGAGATGCGCGGCAGCGACGAAAAGCTCGGCGCGTTCATGCGCGGCGAAGGCTGGAAGAAGGGCCCCGAGATTCTGACGCGGACGAAGTTCTACGACGGGAACGGCTGGCTGCCCGCGGCCACGCACGGCTGGTATTCGACGATGCAGGAATTCGACTGCAAGCCCGATCAGGTCTACGAATACGGCTATACCGAAGGCTACCGCGTCAACATCCAACTCCGCCAGGGCGAGCGCCTGACGCGCAACTGGTCCAATCAGCGCCTGCACGTGAACATGAAGGGCGGGGGCGGCGCGCCCGGCTGCCTGAAGATGGAGGTCGGCAAGGAGAGCCTGCGCTACGCGCCCGACTTCGGCGATCTCGCCCCCGGCCGCGTCGGCAACGGCTTGCTCGAATACCACGTCCCGCTCGCCAACGGCGCTTTCCGCAACGCGGCGGTCCTCGTCGTGAACCTTGCGGCGCGCGCCGAGGACGGCAAAGACCCCGCGATCCACGCGATCGACGACGCCAAGGACGGCGTGCTGGAACTGCGCATGCCCAGCAGCTACGTCTACCTGACCGGGACGATGCAGTTCGAGGCCGCCATCGGCCCGGACGGCGGCTCGGTGGCGGCGTATTTCTCCGACAACCACGGGCTCGACTGGGAACGCATCGGCGAAAGCGACAAGCCGGGCGAACGGAAGATCGACCTGAGCAGCCTGGTGCTGCGAAAGTACGACTATCGGATTCGCTTCGTCTTCAAGGGCCGCGGGACGGGCCTGGAAGCGCTCTCGTTCCGCCACGACATCCAGCATTCGCAGCGCGCCCTGCCCGCGCTGGGCGAAGGGAAAAATACGATCACGTTCGCGGCCGGCCCGGCGGAGAGCACGCTGACCTTGGAAGGGAGCCTGAATCCGGCGAACAAGGGCAAGCAACTCACCTACGCCGACTTTCACCCCAGCCTGCGCGGGATCGACGCGCAAGCCGGCGGGCTGTGGGTAAAAGAGGCAGCCGGAGGTTCGGTGACATTTCCCGTCGAAACGCCGTACGAAATGACGCGCTTGCGCTTCGGCAGCCACTACCGCGTGCGGGACGCGCGCGACGTGCTGGAATACCAAGTCTCGTTCGACGACGGCCAGACCTGGACGACGGTGGAGACATGCAAAGGGCCCACCCCCGGGCACTGCGCCTACCGGACCTTCTCCGGGATGCCCGCCGGGACGCGGAAAGCACTGGTGCGCTACGCGGGCGTTTCTCGTAACACGACGGGCATCATGCAGTTCCGAATCGACGCGGATTATAAGGAAGTTCGAGGAGGATTTGCCCCCGTCAAGGTCTCTTACTACTGGGAAGAGAACGGGCAGGAGAAGAAGGACGAGCACGTCGCGACCCGGCAGAACGAGACCTACACGATCGACTGTCCCGCCCGCCCGGTCATGAAGTCCATCGTGCTCGAACGAGCCGACTAACGCGCGCCCAGCGGGTGCGCATTTTCATGTCAAAAACGAGGCCTAAATTCGAGGAAGAACGCGGCGGGTCTTTGTAACGTTACATGTGTACCAAATGCGAAAAGATTTGTTACAGGCCCGGGATTTCGGATGCGAACGGTGTACGCAACTGGACCGGAACGAAAAGGAGCCAGCGATGACTAGACGATGGACGGGTCTCTGGGCCGTGCTGCTGCTTGCGGCCTTCGCCCTGCGCGCCGAAGACGGCGCGGGCGAGAAGCCGGGCGTCGTGAGCTACGTGAAGGTGCTCTCCGACAAGGTGCCCGACGTCTCGAGCCTGGAGGCGTGGAAGAAGTCGTTCATCAAGGACGGCATGAGCGGCCAGGACAAGGCCGTCGCGATCTGGAAGAGCATCGCGACCTTCCAGCACCAGGAGGTCCCGCCGGAGGAGCATCTCGGCAACGACACGACGCTTGGGCCGATCAAGATCTTCAACGTCTACGGCTATGCGATGTGCAACTCGGCCTCCTCCGACCTCGAATGCCTCGGCCGGTTCACCGGCATGCAGGCGCGCGGGCGCATCATCAGCCATCACAGCGTCGCGGAACTGAACTGGGACGGCGACTGGCACCTGCTCGACGGCTCGCTGATCTGCTACTTCCCCAAGGCCGACGGCAAGATCGCGAGCGTGAACGAGATCATCGACGACGTGGCCGCGTGGTTCGAGAAGAACCCGGACTACCGCAACCAGAACGACAAGCTGATGAAGTACATGCGCGGCGAAGGCTGGAAGAAGGGCCCCGAGATTCTCGCGCGCACCATCGCCTACGACCAGAACGGCTGGCTGCCCGCGGCCACGCACGGCTGGTATTCGACGATGCAGGAATACGACGTCAAGAAGGACCAAGTCTACGAATACGGCTGCGCCGCCGGGTACCAAGTGAACATCCAGCTCCGCAAGGGCGAGAAGCTGACCCGCAACTGGTTCAACAAGGGCCTGCACGTGAACCTGAAGGTCGGCGGCGCGCCCGGCTGCCTGAACCAGGAGATCGGCAAGGACAACCTGCGCTACAGCCCCGGCCTGGGCGACCTGGCCCCCGGGCGCATCGGCAACGGCACGCTGGAATACACGGTCCCGCTCGCGACGGGCGAATTCCGCCGCGGCGCGCTGGCCGCGGAGAACCTGCAGAGCAAGTCGGAAGGCGCGCAGGCCGCCGTGCAGGTGAAGGACGCGGCGAAGCCCGGCGTCCTGGTCGTGCGCATGCCCAGCAGCTACGTCTACGTCGGCGGCAAGCTGGAATTCGACGCCGTAACCGGCAAGGACGGCGCGATCGTCGTCTCCTTCTCGGACAACAACGGGACGTCGTGGAAGGAACTCGCGAACGTCGGCAGTTCGGGCGCGCAGAGCATCGACCTGACCGAACGCGTCTGGCGCCGCTACGTCTACCAGGTCCGCTTCGAACTCAAAGGCGCCGGCACGGGCCTCAACCGCCTGGTGCTGAACAACGACCTTCAGCATTCGCAGCGCCCGCTGCCGGCGCTGGGCGAAGGCTCGAACACCATCGCGTTTAGCTCCGGGCCCGCCGAGGGCACGATGACGATCGAGGGCGCGTGCGACCCCGAGATGAAGGCCAAGCAGGTGACGCTGTACGATTACAACCCCAAGGTCGAAGGCCTGAAGCCTCCGGGCTTCTGGGTCGAAGGCTCGGGTCAGGTGACCTTTCCGCTCGAAACGCCCGGAGCGATCGCGCGCCTGCGCATCGGCGTGCACTACCGTATCCGCGACGCGCTCGACCAGTGGGACGTGCAGCTTTCGTACGACGGCGAGAAGTTCGAGAGCGCGCACGCGATCAAGGGTCCGACCGCGGGCGAATCAACCTACTTTACGCTCGACAAGATCAACCCCGGCACGAAGAAGATCTGGGTGCGCTTCGCGGGCACCAGCCGCAACGCGACGGGCATGCTCAGCCTGCGCATCGACGCCGACTATAAGGAACCCTTTGGCGGCTTCGCGCCGGTGAAGGTCACGTATCGGTGGGAAGAGAACGGACAGGCCAAGGAAGACGTACACGTCGCAAAGAAGGCCGAAGAGAGCTGGTCGATCAACTGCGGCGCGAAGCCGAAGATGAAATCGATCGTGCTGGAACGCGCCGACTGATGTAACGCCCGCGCCGAAGAAACCATACGATGGAGAAGCGGCGATGACCGCCGCTCTATAAAGGAGAGGGGCATGCGAAAGGTGTTCGTGCTGGCCGTACTGGCGGGCCTGTGTGCGCCGAGTGTTCGCGCCGAAGAAGCCGCCGTCGTCAGCCACATCAAGGTCGTCTCGGACAAGGTGGAAGACGTCACCACGCTCGAAGACTGGAAGAAAACCTACATCAAGCCCGGGATGAGCGACCAGGAGAAGGCCATCGCGATCTGGAAGACGGTGACCAAGTACCGCCACCAGACCACGCCGCCGAACGAGTTCATCTTCTCGGGCGAGAATGTGCACGACCCGATGAAGACGATCCACGTCTACGGCTACGGCATGTGCTGCTGCGCCTCATCCAACATCGAAGGCCTGGCGCGCTACGTCGGCCTTCAGGCGCGCGGGCGCATCATCAAGGACCACAGCGTGCCCGAAGTCTTCTACGACGGCGCCTGGCACCTTTTCGACGCCTCGTTGATGAACTACTTCACCAAGACCGACGGGAAGGTCGCCGGCGTGGACGAGATCCGCAAGGCCGTGCAGGAATGGTACGGCGCCGAGCCCAGCCGCGGCGCGATGCGCCAGAACGACAACAAGCTGCGCGCCTTCGCGCTGAACAACGGCTGGAAGCAGGGCCCCGCGCTCCTGAACACCAGCCCCACTTACGACGTGAACGGCATCAACCCCGCGGGCTGGCACGGCTGGCCTTCGACGATGCAGGAGTACGACTGGAAGGACGGCCAGGCCGGCGGCATCTTCGAATACGGTCCGTCGATGGGCTACGAATTGAACATTCAGCTCCGCGAAGGCGAGACGCTGACCCGCAACTGGTCCAACGAAGGGCAGCTCGTTCACGGCGCGCCGGACGAAGGAGTCCTGAAGTCGCGCGAGCACCTCGGGTACCAGACCAAGCTCGGCGACCTGGCCCCCGGGCGCATCGGCAACGGCACGCTGGCCTACCAGGTCCCGCTGGCGAACGGCGCGTTCCGCAAGACCGCCCTGGCCGCGGAAAACCTCGCCACCACCGCCGAAGACAAGGCCGCGCCGGCCGTACACGTCAAGGATGCCAACGCCGCGGGCGTGCTCGTGCTGCGCATGCCCAGCAGCTACGTCTACCTGAACGGTTCGCTGACCTTCAAGGCCGGCGTCGGCTCGGGCGGTTCGATCGCGGTCTCGTTCAGCGACGACCACGGGAACAACTGGAAGGAGGTGGCGAAAGTGGACGCGTCGGGCAACCAGACGGTCGATCTCAAACCGTTCGCCCACCTGCGCTACGACTACCGCCTCAGGTTCGAACTCAAGGGCGCCGGCACGGGCCTCGACGATCTGAAGATCGTGCACATGATCCAGCATTCGCAGGCGCCGCTGCCGCTCCTGACCGAAGGCGCCAATACCATCACGTTCAACGCCGGCGCGGCGGAAGGCACCGTCGTCTACGAAGGCAACACCGATCCCAAGGCCGCCGCCGCGAAAAAGGTCGTCGCGCTGATGGACTACAAGCCGGCGATGCAGGGCCTGCAGCCGCACCTGCTGATGGTCGGCGACAGCGGCAAGGGCGAAGGCATTCTGAACGTCGAGACCCCCGGCGTGATGACCCGCCTGCGCGTGAACGCGCACTGGCGCGCGCGCGACGCCCGCGACGGATACGAAGTCTCCGTCTCCTTCGACGAAGGCAAGACCTGGAAGGCCGTCGAGAAGTTGGAAGGACCCACGCCCGCCTGCACGAAGTACTTCACCATCGAGAGCGTGCCCGCCGGGACGAAAAAAGCGCAGCTCAAATTCGCCGGCCGCCAGGTGAACACGACCTGCCTCTTTGACCTCTGCATTCACGCCGATTACAAGGAACCTCATGGCGGTTTCCGCCCGGTCAAGATCACGTACCTGTGGGAAGAAGGCGGCCAGCCGAAGTCCGACGTGCACACCGCCACGAAGGCGAACGAGACGTACACGATCAAGGTCGGCGCCAAGCCGCGCATGAAGTCGATCGTGCTCGAACTGGCGAAGTAATCCGGCGTACGCGCGGAGGCACCTCATGCGAAGCATCGTCTGGCTGATGGCGCTCGGGGTGCTGCTTTCCACGGCCGCGCGCGCGGAAAACGCCGCCAAGCCGCTGGGCGATCCGAAGCTCGACCCGCCCACGCTGCGCAGCCTCGGCGCCTGGTGGGCCGTCGAGGGCGACGACAATAAGAACGCGACGATCGCCTGCGAATACCGCAAGGCCGGCGAGGCCGAATGGCGCAAGGGCCCGCCGCTCTTTCGCATCGAAAAAGGCGCGCACCTGGGCCACGGCAAGGACAACGCTAAAACCCACACCAAGGTGCCCGAACAGGCGTGGCTCTTCGCCGGCAGCCTGCTGCTGCTCCAGCCCGACACCGAGTACGAATGGAAGCTGACGTTGAAGGATCCCGACGGCGGCGACACGGAGAAGTTCCTGAAGAGCCGCACCATTGCCGAACCGGTCGCGCCGGAGGACCTGAAGGTCTTTCACGTCGTCCCGGGGGATAGCGGCGGCGGCACGGGCACGAAGGACGATCCGTTCAAGGGCCTCAAGGCGGCAAACGCGGCGGCCCAGCCCGGCTCGCTCTTTCTCGTCCACGCCGGCACGTACGCGGGCATGTTCGAAGCGACCAAGAGCGGCGAGCCCGGCAAGCCGATCGTCTGGCGCGGCGCGGGCGACGGCGAGACGATCATCGACGGCAAGGGCGAAGCCGAGAAGCAGGCCGGCCGCGGGATTTCCGCGGGGGACATTCACGACGTCTGGTTCGAGAACCTGACGGTGCGCAAGGCCGACTACGGCCTGGTCGGGCACCGTTCCTCGCGCCTGGTCATTCGCCGCTGCCACTTCCACGAGGTCGAATACGGCATCACCTGGACCAACAACGACAAGGACACGACCAACGGATTCTTCATCAGCGACAACGTGATCGAAGGGCCCTCCACCTGGCCGCGGACGAAGGGCATCGAGAACGCGCGCGGCATCCAGGCGACGGGGTCCGGCCACGTGATCTGCTACAACCGCATCCGCGGCTTCGCCGACGCCATCGACACCTTCGGTTCGCAGCGCTGCATCGCCATCGATTTCCACAACAACGAGCTGTCCGAACTGACCGACGACGGAATCGAGATGGACTATTCCGAACGCAACACGCGCTGCTTCCACAACCGGCTGACCAATGTCTTTCAGGGCATCTCGGTGCAGCCGGTCTTCGGCGGTCCCGTCTACATCTTCCGCAACGCGATGTACAACGTGGAGGTCGAACCCTTCAAGATGCACAACCGGCCGTCGGGCGCGCTGATGTTCCACAACACGGTGGTGAAGAAGGGCCCGGCGCTGATCGTGTGGACGAGCGAGAAATTCAGCAACTGCTGGTACCGCAACAACCTCTTTATCGGCACCGAAGGCCGCGCGTACGACTGTTCGCCGATGACCGAAAACTGCGACTTCGACTACGACGGCTTCGGCGGAGCCTCAGGCGAAGTATTCCTCAAGTGGAACAACGTGAAGTACGCGTCCGCCGAGGAAGTGCGCGAGAAGGCGCCCGTCTATAAGCATCTCACCGTCGTCGATCCCGCCACGGCTTTCGCGAGCGGCATCAAGCCGCCCGACGACCCGCACACGCAGCAGGAGATCAAGCGCAACGACCTGCGTTTGAAGGAAGGCAGCGCCGCGATCGACGCCGGCGAAGCGCTTCCCGGCATGAACGACGGCTTCGCCGGCAAGGCCCCGGACCTAGGCGCCTACGAACTCGGCGAGCCCGTCCCGCACTACGGCCCGCGGCCGGAGAAGAAGTAGCGCAACCTTCGCGCGGCTACGCCATCGTCTTGCCGATGGCCTCGAAGAGCTTGCCTCCGACGACGGTGTAGACCGGCACGCCGCGCAGCTTCCAGCCGTGGAAAGGGCAGTTGCGCGACTTGCTGAGGAACTTCGCGGAATCGACGGTCCATTCGCGGTCCAGGTCGAGCACCGTCACGTCGCCGGGGCCGCCTTCTTCCAGATAGCCGCCGGGCAGGTCGAGCACCCGCGCGGGCGCGCTCGTCCAGGCTTCGACGAAGCGCTTGAGCGGGAGCTTTTTCGTGTGCACGAGCTTGGCCAGCAGCACCGCGATGTTGGTTTCGAGCCCGATGATGCCGTTGGGCGCCTCGGTGAACTCCAGGGATTTCTCTTCTGTCGTGTGCGGCGCGTGGTCGCTGGCCAGGCAGTCGATCGAACCGTCGAGCAGCCCTTCCAGGCAGGCGTCCACGTCGCTGGCCTCGCGCAGCGGCGGGTTCATCTTGTAGACGGGGTCGAAGCCGCGGCAGCATTCGTCGGTGAGCAGCAGGTGGTGCGGGCTTACCTCGGCGGTGACGCGCACGCCCTTCTGCTTCGCTTCGCGCACCAGCGCCACCGAACCCTTGGCCGAGATGTGGCTGACGTGAAAGCGCGCGTTGGCGAGCTTGGCCAGGCGGATGTCGCGCGCGATGACGATCTCTTCCGCGGCGCTCGGATACCCGTTGATGCCTAGCGCGGCGCTGACCTTGCCTTCGTGCATGATCGCGCCGTTGGAGAGGTCGTGGTCTTCGCAGTGTTCGACGATCACCTTGCCGAGCGAGGCGGCGTATTCGAGCGCCATGCGCATGATGAAGCTGCTCGGCACCGCCGCGCCGTCGTCGGTGAAGGCCACCGCGCCGGCCTTGCTCAGCAGGCCCAGGCTAGCCAGTTCCTGCCCCGCGCGCCCTTTGCTGATGCAGCCCATGGGAAAGACGCGCGCCTTGCCGGCCTCTTCGCCGCGCAGGTACTGGTAGGCGATGCTCGCGCCGTTGTCCAGCGGCGGGTCGGTGTTCGGCATCGTGACTACGGTCGAGAACCCGCCGTGCACCGCCGCCGCCGACCCCGTCGCGATCGTTTCCTTGGCCGTGAACCCCGGTTCGCGGAAGTGAACGTGAATATCGAGGAAGCCTGGGCAGACGAGCAAGCCTTTGCAGTCGACGACTTCGGCGCCCTTGGGGGCTTTGATGCCTTTGCCAATGGAAGCGACGGTTCCCGCGGTCTTATCGATCAATACATCCGCAGTCTTGTCGAGCTTCCGCGAGGGGTCGAAGACGCGGCCGTTTTTCAGGAGGAGAGTGGACACAGGGCATTCCTCAGCATTGACGATTTACAATTTACGATTGACGATTTACGGAACGCGAAGTCTTCAACGAAGCGACCACCATGGCCAGAATCTCTCGTCCTTCCAGGTAAAGACTCTCCACTCGCTTGGCATTCACATGTTTTGACTCGACGAGCAATTCAATCCAGTACAGCGTCTCGTCGCACTCTTCTTCAACAATCTTCATTTTGGCGATAAAGTCTGCTTTTGAGCGCGCACGACATGCCGCTCGATAATTTGCGCCAACGGAAGTTCCACTTCGCAGTACTTGATCGCCAAGTCGCAGTGCGGTGCGATTGCTTGGCAGCGCCTCCACCATGGAGATAACGCGTAGCGCAAAAGCTTTGGTGCGCGCCTTAAACTGTTCTGGGTTCATGGATACTTCCTTTCGGCCCATGTAATGACGGCAATCGTCAATTGTAAATCGTCAATCGTCAATTGTTCGCGCCTACGCACAGGTAAAGCACCGCCATTCGCACCGCCATGCCGTTCTCGACCTGATGCAGGATTACGCTGCGGGTGCCGTCGGCCAGTTCCGGGGTGATCTCGATGCCGCGGTTGATCGGGCCGGGGTGCATGATGATCGCTTCGGGCTTCGCCTTTTTCATGCGCTCTTCGTTCAGGCCGTAGATCGCGGCGTATTCGCGCACGCCGGGGAAGAACCGGCCCGCTTTGCGTTCGAACTGGATGCGCAGGCAGTTGAAGACGTCCGATTCCTTCAGCACGTAGTCGATGTCGTGGCTCACTTCCACGCCCAGCGCCTGTCCGATGGCCGCGGGCACCAGCGTCGGCGGGCCGGCCAGGATCACGCGCGCGCCGAGCTTGCGCAGGCCGTGCGCGTTGCTGCGCGCCACGCGGCTGTGCCGGATGTCGCCCAGGATCGAGACCGTCAGGCCCTTGAGCGCCTTCTCGGGTTCGGACTTCTCGCGCTTGAAGTGTTCGCGGATGGTGAAGATATCCAGCAGGCCCTGCGTGGGATGTTCGTGGCAGCCGTCGCCGGCGTTGATGACGCTGCAGCCGGTGTGCCGCGCGAGCAGGTGCGGCGCGCCGGGCGCGCTGTGGCGGATGACGAAGGCGTCCACGCCCATCGCTTCGATGTTCTTGGCCGTGTCGATCAGCGTCTCGCCCTTGCTCACGCTGCTGCCGCTGCTGGTAAAGCTCAGCGTGTCGGCGCTCAGCCGCTGCGCCGAGAGCGCGAAGCTGTTGCTCGTGCGCGTGGACGATTCGAAGAAGAGGTTCACCACGACGCGCCCGCGCAGCGCGGGCACCTTCTTGACGCTGCGCCCCGAGACTTCCTTGAAGGACGCGGCGGTGTCGAGAATCTCAACGATCTCGGCGGCGCTCAGTTCCTCAAGGTCGAGCAGGTGCTTGCGGGTCCAGGCCATAACGATTGACGATTGACGAGGTACGATTGACGATTCACGGTCCCGTCGTTCGTATCGTCTTCGTCCCCTCCTTTGCCGAGCCGTTGTTCAATCGAAAATCGTCAATTGTACATCGTCAATCGGAGCTCACCGCATCCCGCCCACGACCACGAAGACGCCTTCCTGGCCGTCGACTTCCTTCAGGCGCACTTCCACGCGGTCGGCGAGCGGGACGCTCAGGCGTTCGGCCACGCGGTCGGGCTGGATCGGGAGTTCGCGGCCGCCGCGGTCGACGATCTCGTACAGGCGCACGGCGCCGGGGCGTCCGAAGTCCATCAGCAGGTCCATCGCCGCGCGGATCGTCCGTCCGGTAAAGAGCACGTCGTCGATCAGGTAGATCACGCGGTTGTCCACGGGGCCTTCGATCTCGGTGCCGCTCTTTTCGCGCAGCGTCGGCCCGCGCAGGGACATGTCGTCGCGGTAGAGGGTGATGTTCAGGGCGCCGTACGGTACTTTCAGCTTCGAGGCGGCGCCGATCTGCTTGCAGACGCGGCGGGCGAGTTCGGCGCCGCGGCGGCGGATGCCCACGACCATCGCGCGGTCCACCAGGCCCTGCGCCAGGATGTCCTTGCTGAAGGCGTCCACCTGCTTCGCGATCCAGGCGGCGTCGTGCAGTTGCTTCTCGGGTTTTCCGCGCGCGGCGGTTTTGGTTTTGGCCATGAGACTCGGCGTGTCCTTGCGTGCGCGGGGCCGGCGCGGTTTGGCCTGCGCTCCACGAGCGCGGCGCGTGCCCGTTACCGGCCTGAGGTCCCGCGCGAAGCTTCCGCGAAGACCGCCGCCAGTTCCTCTTCGTTGGGTCTGGTGCCGACGAGGTTCCGAATATGCCCGACGAGCCCGCTTCCGTCGAGTCCTTGTTCGAGGCCCAGTTTGATCGCGGCCAGCCAGGCCGCCTGCCGGTGGGTAAACGCCGCGGCCGGAGGCGCGCCGGGTGCTCCTATATAAGGAGAAGGGGCGGACAGCAGAGCGTCTTCCATGGCGGCCTCGAGTTCCGCCAGGCCTTCGCCCGTGAGCGCGGAGACCGCGAAGGCGCGGGAGCCGAGCGCGAACGCGAGTCCGGAGGCCTCCGCGTGCGTGCCCTGGTCGGCCTTGTTGAGCACCAGCAGGTGCGGGCGCGAAGCGAGGGCTTCCAGCGCGGCCATCTCGTCTTCCTCGGGTGCGCGCGAACCGTCGAGCACCAGCAGCGTGAGCCCCGCGGCTTCGGCCGCGCCTCGGGCGCGCGCCATGCCTTCGCGTTCGACCGAGGCGTCGCCGCCGGCTCCGGCGAGTTCGCGCAGCCCGGCGGTGTCGGCCAGGACGAGGGAGAGCCCGCGCACGGACGCGGGGCGTTCGAGCACGTCGCGGGTCGTGCCCGGCGCGGCGCTGACGATGGACGCCTGCGCGCGCAGGAGCCGGTTGGTCAGGGTCGATTTGCCCGCGTTCACCGGTCCGGCGACCGCCACGCGGTGCCGCGCGAGCAGCGCCAGCCCGTAGGCGGACGCGTCGAGTGCCGCGGCGGCTTCGCGGTGCAGGCCTTCGCGCCAGTCGATGCGGCGTTCGCGCGCGCCCAGCGCGGCTTCCATGCCCTGGCGTTCCCAGTGGGACTGGAAGGCGCGGACGTTCAGGAGCAGTTCGGTCTGGCGCGCGGTGGCCGCGAGCGGCAGGCGCAGGCGCGCTTCGATTTCGAGCAGGCCGAGCTTCGCCGCGCGGTGTGCGCGCGTCATCAGTTCGCCCGGCCTCGCGGGGCGAAAGCCCGCGCCGACGAGCGCGCGGGTCACCGCTTCCGAGGCTCCCAGGCCGCCGTGGCACGAGAGTTCCACCTGCGCCGCGCCGGTCTCGCTCTCCTCTTTAGGAATGACGGCCGCGACGGCTTCGTCCACGGTCTGGCCGTTCGAATCGAGGATGCGCCCGAGCACCAGTTGCCCGGAAGCCTTGGGGTCCAGCGGCGTCTTGCCGCGAAAGAGGCCGTCGAGCCGCGCGAAGAGGCCTTCGCCGTCGAGGAGCAACGTGGCGATGGCGCCTTCGCCCGGCGACGTGAGCGCCTCGAAGATGGGCTCCAGGTTCGCGGGCGGCAGCGCGAAGGCGGGGGCGTCGGCGCCGTTCATGATTAGCGCGCGGCTCGGCGCGAGCGGGGAGGGGGTGTCGGATGCCAGCGCGCGATCATCCCCGCAAGCAGGCCGCGCAGGACCAGGTCGGGGACATGGATCGGGCGCAGTCCGCGAAGTTCCTTGCGCAGGGGTTCCCAGAGGTACGGGGCGCCGCCGCCGGTCAGGGCCAGCCGCGTGCGTGGGCCCAGCGAGCGGACTTGTTCGCGCGCGCACAGGCAGACGGCGGCAAATTGACCCCGGCGCACGCCCGAACGGATCGCGGAAGCCGTGGAACGGCCGATCGCGTCGCCCAGGGTTCCCGCGGGCAGCGGCGTGAAGGCCGGCAGTTGCGCGGTGCCCTGATGCAGCGCGCGCAGCGCGAGCGCCTCGCCCGGCAGGATCAGCCCGCCTTCGAAGATGCCCACGAGCGCGCCGGTGGCGGGACGTACGGCGTTCACCGTCAGGGCGGTGCCGCAATCGACCACCACCCACGGACGGCGCTCGTCGAGGCTCAGCGCGCCCAGCGCCGCCGCCAGACGATCCTCGCCGACGCGCTCCGCGGGTTCGGGCACGATCTTGAGGCGCGTGGGAATCGCTTCGCCGAAGCGTTGAAGATCGCCCGCGCCGCGCTCGCCCAGCCAGCGATACAGGGGTTCCACCGCATCGGGCACCACGCTGCCGATCGCGGTCGCTTCGGGCGGGCCGTCCATGCCGGTAACGAGCTTTTTCCACGCGCGGGCCCAGGTGCGCGGCTTTGCCAGCGGCAGGCCGGGAAAATGTTCGCGGTAGACGCCTTCCTGCTCCGCCAGAAAAGAAAGATGGGTGTTGCCGATGGCCACCGCGAGCGTGCGCTTGGGATGCGTAACCGGACGTGGCATGGGCAATTTGGTCCCCAACCGGCAAACGATTCAGAGTATACTGGTCTTACAACGGATACAAAGCACACGCACGCCACCTACGGAGGCCCCATGCCCGCCACGCGCCCGCACATCCTGCTCATCACCACCGACCAGCAGCGCCACGACGCGCTTGGCATCAACGGCAATACGATTCTCCAGACGCAGAACCTCGATCACCTGGCGGCCACGGGCACCAACTTCACCCGCGCGTACACCACCTGCCCAAGCTGCATCGCGGCGCGGCGCACGATCCTGACCGGGCAGGCGCCGGCCACGCACGGGCTCGTCGGCTACAGCGAAGAACATCCGTTCGATCCGGCCTTCACGCTGCCGGGCCTGCTGGGCGACGCCGGCTACCAGACGCAATTGATCGGCAAGCTGCACCAGCAGCCGCAGCGCAGGCGCTTCGGCTTCGACAACATGATCTTAAGCAACGGGCCGTCGTTCCGGCCGGACTCGGCGTGGTCGAAGGAGAACGATTACACGGACTGGCTGACTGCCCAGGGCATCAAGGTGCCGGCCAGTTCGCACGGGATCAACGGCAACGGGCGCCTGGCGCGGCCCTGGCAGATGGACGAGTACCACCATCAGACGACGTACCTTGCGTCGGAAGCGATCGAGTTCATGACGCGCCGGCGCGACCCGTCGGCGCCCTTCTTCCTGCATCTTTCGTTCTGGGCGCCGCACCCGCCGCTGATTCCGCCGCAGGCGTACTACGACCGCTACGTCCGCGTGATGGACCGCTATCGCCCGAACGTCGGCGCGTGGGCTTCGCAGGCGGCGTGGAAGCCGGGCCTCGCGCCGGACAGCAACGCCGGGCCGTTCCGCCTCGAGGAAATCCAGAACGCGATGGCGGGCTACTACGGCCTGGTCAACCACATCGACGACCAGATTCAGCGCGTGATCGAGGCCTTTTACATCTACGGCGGCCCGCGCAGCAAAGACCCGATGTACATCCTCTTCACGTCCGACCACGGCGAGATGCTGGGCGACCACCACCTCTTCCGCAAATCGCTGGGCTACGAAGGCTCCGCGCACGTGCCGTTCTTCATCACGGGGCGCAACGTGGACCTCAAGCGCGGGCAGTCCTCCGCGGAACTCGCCTGCCTGGAAGACCTGCTGCCCACCTGCTGCGAGATGGCCGGCGTCGAGACGCCCAAGGGCGTGGACGGCCGCTCGCTTCTGCCGGTGGTGCTCGGCAAGACGCCCGCGCCGCGCGAGGAACTCCACGGCGAACACTCGGGCGGCACCGCCAATCACTTCCTCGTGCACGGCCGCCACAAGTACCTCTGGTTCGCGAAGTCCAACGAAGAACAGCTCTTCGATCTCGAAGCCGATCCGCACGAACTGAACGACCTCTCCGGCCACGCGGAATTGCTCCAGCCGATGCGCAAACGCCTGGCGGCGCGCCTGAAAGGCCGCACCGACTACACGTACGACCCGGCCACGGCCAAGCCGCTGAACAACCGGCCGCCGTCGGTCTTCTGGAAGAGTTGAAGCGAGTGGAATACGAACCGGGGCGCGCTACCTTGAATCATACGTCCATCCCCAAAGGAGCCGCCCATGTTCAACCTCGACCAGTTTCTCAACTGCGTGCAGCATGAAGTGAACGTCATCAAGCACCTCTATACGAAGGTGCCCAAGGACAAGCTCGACTACCGCCCCACGCCCAAGCAGCGTTCGCTCAGCGAGGTCATCCAGCACCTCCCGACGAATCTGGCCATCGCGAAGCAGGTGATCAGCGGCGACTGGAGCGACACCGGCCCCACGATGCAGGCCGTGCGCGAAGCGGCGCTCAAGGACTTCAACGGCACGATGGACCGCGAATTCGCGCTCTTCGCCGAACGTGTCCGCGCGATTCCGGCCGCGGACTTCACGAACAAGAAGGTCAAGATGCCCATGGGCGAGATGCCGCTCGGCGACGCGCTGCTGGCCTTCCCGTTCAAGTTCCTGCCCGCGTACAAGATGCAGTTCTTCCTCTACCTGAAGGCCTGCGGCCGCGAAGAACTGAACACGATCAACTGCTGGGGCGGCATGGACGGCGAGATGCCCAAGCCGCCGCAGCAGAGGTAAGCGTGCCGGGCTATCGCACATTTCTCGCCGCCCTGTGGCTGGCGGCGACGGCCTCCTTGGCACATGCGGTCGAAGCGCCGATGGCATGGCGTCCCGCGCCGGCCATGTCCCGCATCGGCGGGGCGGGCGGTTGTCTTCCCGCCGAAGCACGCGAAGCGACCCTGGAACTCGCGC
>JAHCJK010000061.1 GCA_026184295.1 Planctomycetota bacterium | reverse complement strand
ACCGAGCGTTCCTGCAGCCAGCGCGCTTCGGCCAGATGCGCCAGGTGGCGGGCTTCCTGCGCCCGCGAGGCCGCGTCCTGTTCGGCGCGCGGCGCGCGGGTGCTCAGCACCAGCACGGCGCCGAAGAGCGGCCCGAGGTCCTGCGTGCGCGCGGCCTTGAGCACCGAGCCGCGGCGCGGGCGGGCGTCCACGAGGCCGAAGCTGTCGAGCGACTTGAGCGCCTGGCGCACGGTGGACCGGCTGACCTTGAAGAGCCGGCAGAGTTCGTGCTCGGTGGGCAGTTTGTCGCCGGGGCGCGCGCCCTGGCGCACGAGGGTGGAGAGGACCCACTGCGAGAGCGCGCGGGTGCGCCCGCCGCGCGGGTAGCGCAGGCGGGGCGAGCGGGCGAAGGCGCTGCTTTCTTTATTTGTCATACAAATAAATCTACCTTGCGCCGGCGCGCCGGCAACCGGAAAGTGGGGTCCCAGGCGCCGGATTTCGCGCAAACGGCGGGCGCCAGAGTATTTGTAAGACAAATAATTTTCCGAGCGGCGGCCCCATGAACCCTTCTCCCGATGCCATGCCCTGGCTGGACGCGCTCGCCGATCCGTCCACGTACCCGCACCCCTGCGGCACGATCGAGGTCCTCCACACGCATCTCTCCGTCGTCGCGCTGACCGGCACCTACGCCTACAAGTTCAAGAAGCCGGTGGACTACGGGTTCGCGGACTTTTCGACGCTGGAGCTGCGCAAGCGCTACTGCGAGGAGGAACTGCGCCTGAACCGGCGCACCGCCCCCGAGATTTACCTCGAGGTGGCTTCTCTGGCTCGCGGCCCGTCGGGCTGGCGCGTGGGCGGGGACGGCGCGGCGGCGGAGTTCGCCGTCAAGATGCGCCAGTTCGATCCGGCCCTGCGGCTGGACCGCGTGGCCGCGCGGGGCGAACTGACCGAGGCGCACATCGACGCGATCGCGCGCCGCGTCGCGGACCTGCACGCCTCCGCGGAGCCGGCCGATGCCGCCACGGCCGCGAGCTATCCCGAGCGGCTGGCCGGCGCGATCCGCCACAACTTCGACCACCTGACCGACACCGAGCGCGAGCGCGGCCTGCGAACGTCCTTCGAGGCACATCTGCGCGCGCACGCGGGCTTGCTCGAGGCGCGCGCGAGAGCAAGCTGCGTGCGCGACTGCCACGGCGACCTGCATCTCGCCAACATCTGCCTGCTCGACGGCCGCCCGCTGCTCTTCGATTGCATCGAGTTCAACCCCGGCCTGCGCATCATCGACGTGCTCTCCGACGCCGCCTTTTTGTACATGGACCTGCTGGAACGCGGGCACGTCGCGCACGCGCAGCGCTTTCTGAACGCGTACCTCGAGACCACCGGCGATTACCTGGGCCTGCCCGCCTGGCCGCTCTTCGTGGCCTACCGCGCGCACGTGCGGGCCAAGATCGCGCAGTTGACGCTCGGCGCGCCCGGCGTCCCCGAGGCCGAACGCGCGCGGCAGGCTCAGGCGCGCGACACGTACCTGAACCTCGCCGAGCAGGCCCTCGCGTGGCCGCGCGGCGGCATCGCGCTGATGGCGGGGCTGCCCGGCAGCGGAAAATCGACCGTGGCCCTGCGCGCCGCGTGCGCCGGGCGCGGCCTGCGCATCCGCTCCGACGTGGAACGCAAGCGCCTGCACGCGAAGCACGCGCACCTGGACCTGTACGGAGCCGAGATGGGCCGCCTGGCCTACGCGGCGCTGCTCGCCGATGCGCGCGCCGCCAGCGCGGCAGGGCAGGAGGCGATCCTCGACGCCACGCACGTGAAGCGATCTTCGCGCGCCTCGGCGCTGGCCCTGGCACGGGAACTCGGCGTGCCCGCGCGCATTCTCCATTGCGACGCGCCGATGGACGAGCTGCGCGCGCGCGTCCGCGGCCGGCAGGCCCGCGGCGGCGACGTGAGCGACGCCGACGAGCGCGTGCTCGAGTTGCTGGCCGGGGAGTTCGAGGATTTTTCCGAGGACGAACGCCCGCTGGTGGAGCGCGTCCCCTAGCCGCCGCTACGGAATTCGTTTTTTGAGCTGCTCGAGCCGCGGCGCGAGGTCGCCGGGGGCCTGTTCGCAAAGCGTCACATGCCCGATCTTGCGCCCCGGGCGCGGGTCCTTGCCGTACCAGTGGAAGTGCGCGCCGGGCACGGCGAGGATCGCTTCCGGCGGCGGCGCGCTGCCGATCAGGTTCAGCATGGCGCTCGGCATGGCGGCGGTGCCGCCCAGCGGCAGGCCGCAGACGGCGCGCAGGTGGTTCTCGAACTGGCTGCACGCGGCGCCTTCGATCGTCCAATGCCCGCTGTTGTGCACGCGCGGGGCCATCTCGTTCGCCAGCAGCGTCCCGTTGACCTGAAAGAGTTCGATGGCCAGCACGCCGACGTACTGCAGCCGGTCGAGCACCTTCTGCGAGAGCGCCTCCGCCTGGGCCTGCAAGGCGGGCGTCAGGTCCGGCGCGGGCGCAAGCGAGAGGCGCAGGATGCCGTCGCGGTGGTGGTTTTCGGCGAGCGGGTAAAAGGCCGTCGCGCCGTCCTGCGCGCGCACGCCCAAGATGGAGAGTTCGCGCTCGAAACGCACGAAGCCTTCCAGGATCAGGGGCGTGCCGCCGAGCTGCTTCCAGGCCTGCTCGACGTCGGCGGCGTCGCGGAGCACGGCCTGGCCTTTGCCGTCGTAGCCCATGCGGCGCGTCTTGAACACCGCCGGGAGGCCGATGCGTTCGGCGGCGGCCTTCAGTTCGGCCTCGGTCTGTACGGCCTCGAACGGCGGCGTGCCGATGCCGAGCTGATTGAAAAGCGTCTTCTCGGTCAGGCGGTCCTGCGCGGCGTCCAGCGCGCCGGGCGGGGGATAGACGGGCAGCTTCGCGGCCAAGTGCTTCGCGGCGGCGACGGGCACGTTCTCGAATTCGTAGGTGACGGCGTCGAGCCCTTCGGCGAAGCGGTCGAGCGCGGCGAGGTCGTCGTAGGCGCCGCCCACGCATTCGGCCAGGTGCCCGGCGGGCGCGTCGGCCGCGGGGTCCATGAAGCGGAAGCGCAGGCCCAGCGGGTAACCGGCCAGCGCAAGCATGCGGCCCAATTGGCCGCCGCCGAGGATGCCGACCTTCATTTCTGTTCCCGAGGATCCGGATGGGCGAGCACGTCGCGGGTCTGCTTCTCGCGGAAGCGCCGCACGGCCTCGCGGAGGTGCGGGTACTTCACGCCCAGAATCGCGGCGGCCAGGAGCGCGGCGTTGATCGCGCCGGCCTTGCCGATGGCCAGCGTGCCGACGGGAATCCCACCGGGCATCTGCGCGATGGAAAGCAGCGAGTCTATTCCGTGCAGAGCCTTGGATTCGACGGGCACGCCGAGCACTGGGAGCACGGTCTTGCTCGCGCACATGCCGGGCAGGTGCGCCGCGCAGCCCGCGCCGGCGATAATCACCTGAATCCCGCGCTTCTCGGCGCTGCTCGCGTACTTGAAAAGGAGGTCGGGCGTGCGGTGCGCGGAGACGACCTTGCATTCGTGGGCGACGCCGAGGGCCTCGAGCGTCTGATCGGCGTGGGACATGGTCTCCCAGTCGGACTTGGAACCCATGATGACGCCGACGAGCGGTTGGGCTTTCATGACGCTCTTGTACCGCATTTTCGCGAACCCGCCACTGTACGGGAAAGGCCCGCGCGGCCTGCACTTGCGACCGGCACCCGGCCCCGTAAGACTCTGGGGATGCCCCGCCTGCTCATCGTCGCACATACCAAGCGCAAGCCGGAGATCGAGCCGGTCCTGCGCAAGCTGCTGCCGTGGCTGCGCAAGCTCGCCGCGGTGGACGCCGTGGTGCGCGACGACCAGTCCGACCTCAGCCAGGTGAACTCCGACCTGATCGTCGTCTTCGGCGGCGACGGCACGATGCTTTCGGTCGCGCGGCGCCTGCGCGGCAACGCCACGCCGGTGCTGGGCGTCAACATGGGGCAGCTCGGCTTTCTGGCCGAAGTGCCGCATTTCGAGGTCCGCAAGCTTCTGCCGCGCGTCCTGAAAGGGGAGTGCGTGCTTTCGCCGCGCATGATGCTGCGCGTGCGCGCGGCGCAGAAGGGCCGGCGCAAGGAAATGAACTTCGTGGCGCTGAACGACGCCGTGCTGCTGCGCCTGCCCAAGGCCGCGATGATGACGGTGGGCGTCAGCGTCTCGGGCGAAGAGATCGCGCGCTACAAAGGCGACGGGCTGATCGTCTCGACCGCGACGGGTTCGACGGGCTACAGCCTCTCGGCGGGCGGCCCGATCCTGAGCGAGCGGCTGAAGGCGTTCATCATGGTGCCGATCTGCCCGCACACGCTGGCCAACCGGCCGATCGTGCTCTCCGGCGACGAGCGCCTGGAGATCGTCCCCGAGACGCGCTCGGGTTCGCCCGTGGAACTGGTTATGGACGGGCAGGAGAGCATCAGCCTGACCGGCGGCACGACGGTGACGATCGAGCGCGCGCCGTACGAGTTCAACATCGTCACCGTGGGCCGCAAGGGCCGCTACGAGATCATCCGCGACAAGCTGCACTGGGCCGGCTGGGTCAAGGAAGGGCGCTGACCCGCGGCCTTACTTGACGGGCGGCGGCGGCACGTGCCGCAGCACCTCGTCGAGCGTGGTCAGTCCTTCCGCGGCCATCCGCACGCCCTGCGCGCCGAAACCGACCATGCCCTGCCCGATCGCGATGGAACGGAGTTCTTCCGCCGAGGCCTTGCGCCGCAGCGCGCCGGTGATCTCCGGCGTGACCTCCAGCGCTTCCGCGATCAGGGTCCGGCCCTTGTAGCCGGTGCGCGCGCACTCTTTGCAGCCCTTGGCCGCGCGGAACTTCCCGCCCAGGATGTCCCAGGCGAGCCCGCCCTGGTGCGCGACCTTTTCGGCGTGGGTCCGTTCGTGCGCGGCCGGTTCGCCCGGGACGGAGCAGGCCGGGCAGAGCTTGCGGATCAGGCGCTGCGCGATCACCAGCTTGGTGGCGTCGCTGGCCAGCACCGGGTTGGTGCCGAGCTGGACCATGCGGATGAGCGCGTTCGCGGCGTCGTCGGTATGCATGGTGGTGAAGACCAGGTGGCCCGTGAGCGCCGCTTCGAAGGCCAGTTCGAGCGTCTCGGCGTCGGGAATGTGGCCGATCGCGACCACGTTGGGCGCGGAGCGCAGCACCGAGCGCGTCAGCGTCGCGAAACTCAGCCCAAGGTCCGGGCGGATGGGCGTCTGGAGGACGTGGGGCAGCAGCACCTCGACGGGGTTCTCAACCGAGACGATCTTGCGGCTGGGCCCCGCCAGATGCGTCAGCGCCGAGTACAGGGAGGTCGTGCGGCCCGATCCGGCGGGGCCGGTAAAGACCGCCAGGCCCCATGGGCGCGCGAGAAAGGCCTCCAGGCGCTTGCGCACCGAAGGCGCGTACTCCAGCCGGTCCAGGCTGAAGTCGTAGCTGATCGGGGGCATGACGCGGATCGTGATGGATTCCCCAAAGACGGTGGGCAGCGCCGAGATGCGCAGGTCGTAGGGCCGGCCGCCGACGATCAGTTCGATGCGGCCGTCCTGGGGCAGGCGGCGCTCGTTCAGTTCCAGGTGGGACATGAGCTTGATGCGTTCGACGAGCGGCTTGTGGAGGCGCAGGTCGGTCACCGCGACCCTTTGGAGCACGCCGTCGATGCGGATGCTGGTCACGGCCTTGCCTTCCGGCGAACCGGGCTGGACCATCGGCGTCAGGTGGATGTCGGTGGCCTGGTTGCCGAGCGCCGTCATCAGCAGGACGTTGAGCGCCGTGACCACATTGCCTTCGGTGTAGGGTTCCTTGGCCTTCCCGCTGCGCGTCTCTTCGAAGGCGCGAAGTTGATTCAGGAACGGAACCATGTCGGCGCTGGACTCAATGCGCGGTTCCTCGCCCTTCAGGAAGCGCTCGATGTCCTTCTTGTAGAAGCGCCACTGCCGGCCGACCTTCATGCCCTTCAGCTTGCCGGTCTTCAGCCAGCGGTAGAAGGTCGGGCGCGTCGTCTTTAACAGCGCCAGCGCGCCTTCGATATCCACCAGATCCTCGCCCTGTGCTTGCGAGGCCGCTTCGGCGGGTTCCGGTTCCTGTTTCGTTATCTTGGCCATGTCTACCCCCTCCTTGTATGTATCGTAGTTAATCATAAGGGTTATGATTGTCAATAATGTATCATAGAGATTGTAGTATATAATGATAGTATAATGCAACCTCTGATGAAACAAAAGGTTGAGGGAATCTTCGAAAGCTTGAAGCGTGCGCGCTGATGGTAGCGGCGGAACCTATCGCGGGCCGTGGAGGTGCTTGCTTATGTTCAAACGCTCTTCCCGATCGTTGTCGGAGCGCCCGAAGGCGCGCCTTTCGCGCGGCCGGCGCATCCTCCGCTATGCGATGCTGGCGGCCTTCGTCACGCTGCTGCTGGCGCCCTCGGCGCGAAGATGGGTGGTAAGCCAGGCGGTTGTCCTCGTGCCGGAAACCTACGACCGGCGCCTGGGCGAGAACGTGATGAAGGACGTGCGGCGCGCGTGCGTGCTCGTGGACGACCCGATCGTGGCGGGCCAGCTTCGCCAGATCACGGACCCGCTGATGCGGGCGGTGCCCGAGGCCGGGACGAACGGGGCGTACGCGTTTTACATCGCGCTGGATCCGTCGGTGAACGCCTATGCGGCGCCGGGCGGGTTTATCGTGATCAACAGCGGGCTGATCCTGGAGGCCGAATCCGCCGAGGAGATCGCGGGCGTGCTGGCGCACGAAGTCGCGCACGCGGCGCGGCGGCACTGCATGCACGGCCTGGTCGAAAAAGCCGGCGCGGCGGCGCTGCTGTGCGCGGCCAGCGACGGCGAATCGGGCGGCACGCTCGACTGGGGCCTGACGCTCAGCCGCCTGAAGTTCTCCCGAGATTGCGAGACCGACGCCGACCTGGCGGGCCTGGATTACCTCCGCCGCGCGCGCATCCGGCCCGGCGGGATGCTGTCCTTCTTCGAACGGCTGAGCCGCGCCTCCGATGCCCAGGGCCTGGAGAACGCGGGGACCAACCTGCTTTCGACTCATCCGCTTCCGGCCGAGCGCCTGGCCGGCCTGAAAGCCGCCTGCGCCCGGTTGCCCGACGGGGGCCGCGAGCCCGTCGTGCTGGACGTGGACCTGAAGGCGCTTCAGGCTCGCCTGCGCGAACTCAGCGAGGCGCACCGCGCGGCGAATGAGGCCGCGAACCGGCGCTAAACCCTCCGCGCGTGCTGGAAAAAAGCGCGCGGCTCCGCGACAATAGCCCTTTCGTGGCCGTCGTCTGCCCAAGGAGACCGCATTCGCATGTCCGCTTCCGCGCCGCTCAAGCCCCGCGTCCGCTTTGCGCCCAGCCCCACCGGCTATCTGCATGTCGGCGGCGTGCGCACGGCGATCTTCAACTACCTCTTCGCGCGCCAGCACGGGGGCACGTTCATCCTGCGCATCGACGACACCGACACGAAGCGCAACCTCGAGGAGGCCGTCAAGGTCATCATCGACGGGATGAAGTGGGTCGGCCTGGATTGGGACGAGGGCCCCGAGAAGGGCGGCAACTTCGGCCCGTACTATCAGTCGCAGCGTTTCGACCGCTACAAGGCCGCCGCCGAGAAGCTGGAGAAATCCGGCCGCGCGTACTGGGCCAAGAAGCAGATCGGCGACAAGCTGCCCGACTGGAAGATCGAGAAGATGAAGAAGGCCGGCAAGTGGGACGAGGACCTCGCCAAGGCCTCGCAGGATCCCAACCCGGCGCTCTACTTCAAGATTCACGAGGGCGAGCCGCAGGACGTGACGCTCGAAGACGCCGTCTGGGGGCGCTACAGCCGCCCGGCCGACGTGCTGAACGACTACGTGCTCCTGCGCGGCGACGGCACGCCGACGTACAACTTCGCCACGGTCGTGGACGACATCGAGATGGGCATCACGCACATCATCCGCGGCGAGGACCACCTGGCCAACACGCCGAAGCAGATCAACCTGTACAAGGCGCTGGGCGCGCCGCTGCCGCAGTTCGCGCACCTGCCCATGATTCACAACGACAAGGGCGAGAAGATCAGCAAGCGCCGCGACCCCGTGGCGGTGACGCTTTACCAGGCCTGCGGCCTGCAGCCGGAGGCGCTCTTCAACTTCCTGGCGCTGCTGGGGTGGTCGCCGGGCGACGACCGCGAGATCATGACGAAGGACGAGATGATCGCGGCCTTCACGCTCGAGCGCATCAAGCTCGCGCCGGCGCAGTTCACGCTCGCGCGCAAGCGGGACCTCAAGCCCGAGGCCGACGAGAAGGAACGCGCCGACTGGCTCGCCGAGTCGCTGCCCACGACCAAGCTCGAGTGGATGAACGGCGAGTACATGAAGAAGCTGCCGCTGCCCGAGTTGGTCGAGCGCGCGCGCCCGTTCCTGGCCGCGCAGGGCTACGCGCTGGACGCGATGCCCGCCGAGAAGCTCGCGCAGGTCGTGAAGCTGGAGCAGGAGCGTTCGCGTACGCTGCGGCAGCTCGCGGAGAACGTGAAGCTCTTCTTCGCCGCGCCCGCGTCGTACGACCCGAAGGCCGTCGAGAAGGTGCTGAAGAAGGGCGACGGGCTGGCGATGCTCAAGGACGTGCGCGCGATGCTGGACGCGCAAAGCGACTGGGCGCCGCACGTGCTCGAGGAGGCGCTGAAGAAATTCGTCGAGGCCAAGAGCACGAAGTTCGGCAACGTGGCGCAGCCGATCCGCGTGGCGCTGAGCGGCGCGACGGTCTCGCCGCCGATCCACGACACGCTGGCCGTGCTGGGCAAGGCCGAGGCGCTCGCGCGCATCGACAGGGCGCTGGCCGCCGTGGCGTGAGCCGCGGAGGTTCCAAATTGGAAGATTCCGTTCCCGGGCGCTCGCGGCATCGGGTATAGTGAAACGTGGAGACGGGCGGGGTTGAGGTACCGACTTGCTGACACGCAGCTTCATTCACCTTCCGCGCATCGGCCCGCGCCGGGAACGCCAGTACTGGGAAGACGGCATCCTCACCTGGGATGACCTGCTTCGCGACCGCGATCTCTTCGACGACGGCCCGCCTCCGCCCATCGAAGAAGCCCTGGTGCTTTCCCGCCAGAAGCTGGCCGAGGAAGACACGCGCTGGTTCGAGGACCAGCTCGGTCCCTCCAACCTTTGGCGCATGGCGCGCGATTTCGACGACGGGCGCACGGCCTACCTCGACATCGAGACCGACGGTTCGCCCGGCAACCACCTGCCCGAAGGCGAGGACGCGCCGGGCGGCACGACGGTGGTGGCGGTCTGGGACGGGCTCCAGGCGCGGGTCTTCCTGCGCGGGCGCGACCTGCACGAAATTCCCGAGTACCTTTCGCGCTACAAGCTGCTGGTCACGTTCAACGGCAAGGCCTTCGACATCCCGTACCTCGAAGCGCGCTACGGCAAGCGCTTCTTCAGCGGCGCGCACCTGGACCTGCGCCCCATCACGCGCGCGGTGGGGCTGACCGGCGGGCTGAAAAAGATCGAGAAGCAGCTCGGGATCGAACGCCCGGCGATGATCCGCAACTACACGGGCTACGACGCGGTCAAGCTCTGGGCGGCTTTCAAGCGGGGGCGGGACGACGCGCTGGAACCGCTGGCCCGCTACAACCTGGCCGACGCGGTCAACCTCCAGGCGCTCCTGCGGGCCTCGTACAACTACGCGCTCGCCCACGACGGGCTGCCGTTCCGGCGCTTCGATCTGCTTCAGGAAGAAGGCACCGCGGAAGCGGTGGACCGCGCGATCGCGAACCTCAAGCGGGCCGTGCGCGCTACTTGACCTGCTGTTCCTGCATTTCCTTCTCGAGTTCCTTGCTGCGGCTGCCGCCGGGGCCGAAGATCGTCTCGGCGCGCGCCGTCAGCTTGAACTTGCTCTGGTGGCACTCGCTGCACTGCGTGTGCAGGCCGAAGGTGGGGCTGGCGCGCATGATCTGCGCGCGCTTGCCGGTCACGTTCAGCATCAAGTTGTCGGGGCTCTGAATCTTCGCTTCCTCGCCGGTGGTGTGGCAGTGCTTGCAGTCCACGCGAAAGCGCTCGCTCTCCTGCTTGCACTCGCGGACGACCTTCTGGCGCGGCGTCTCCTCGATGCGGCGGTCGAAGAGCTTAGAGTCGCGAATCTCGTCGATCGTGGGAACCTTGGCGGTGCAGGCGGCCAGCGAGATCAGGAGCAGGCTTGCCAGACCGAGCAGAAACCACTTCATCGCGCCGCTCCCCCTAATCTTTTCCTGATGGCCTGGTGCAATCCTCAGGCCTCTTGCTAAGACGCATGTGTCTTTTATCGTCTCAATCTTATGGTAGAGGAATCGTATTTTGAAATCAACCGCGCACGGCCAAACGGCCATGAGCCTGTATGGCGCTCATGGCACGGGAGTTACAGCAATCATGCGCGGCGGCACCGTTTGGGGGCCCGGCAGGAAAGCACGGAATATGCGCCGGTCACTGGCAACGGCAGTGGAACGTCCGTACAGTAGTGGCGTGGCGGAAACGTGTTCCTTCAGTCCGGTGCCCAGCATGGCAGATGACCGTCCTTTCGAGCGCAAAGTTTATCGAGCAAGGCCCACCACGCGCCGCCTGCGCACGGGCCCGTACCTTCGCCATCCCGACGCCCAGTTGGTGGTCATGACCGCCAAGGGCGACATGGAAGCCTACAACGAACTCGTCGAGCGCTTTCAGAACGCCGCGCGCAACCGCGCGCTCTCCGTCGTCAGCGACTACCAGGCCGCCGAGGACATCGCGCAGGACGCCTTCATCAAGGCGTACAACGCGCTGAAAGACCTCGAGGACCCGCACAAGTTCGCGGGCTGGTTCCTGACCATCGTCCACCACACCGCGCTGGATTTCGTGCGCGCGCGCCGCGAAGGCATGAGCCTGGAGACGATGAAGGAACAGGGCTTCGAGGCGCCCCGCGAGACGCGCGGCGAGCAGATCGAGAAGATGGAGGAGCGCGAGGAGGACCTGCGCGTGCTCGACGCGCTGAACGACCTGCGCGACGACTACAAGGAGATCATCCTGCTCAAGCACGTCGAGAACCTCTCGTACAAGGAAATCGCCGACCAGCTCGGCATGTCGGTCTCGGCGGTGGGCGAAAAACTCTCCCGCGTGCGCACGCTCCTCAAGCGCCGCCTGGAGAAGAAGCGCGTGCGCCGGCTCGGAGAGAGCGAGGCCGACCAATGACCGAGCCGCTCAAGGACGACGAACGCGAAGTGCTCCTCTCGATGTACATCGACGGGGAACTCGACGCCGAACGCCGCCAGGCCGTGGAGGCCAAGCTCCGCGACGACCCCGCCTGGAAGGCCGACTACGACGCGCTCACCGATTCGGACAAGCGCGTCAGCAAGGTGGTGCAGGAAAGCTGGCACGATCCGGAGTTCACCGGGCGGGTGATGGACCGCATCACGCGCGAGGGCCTGCCCGCCGCGCCGGCCTGGGCCGGCGACGGGGCCTTCCCGCCCGCCGTGGAACCCAGCGCGGGGCGGAAAGCGCTCAAGGACCACCGCGTGCGCCTGCTGATCTCGCTGGCCGCGGTGGCCTCCCTCTCGCTCTTCGCGATGACGCTCTGGTTCGCCTTCCGCACGCAGAAGCCGCTCAGCAACCCGCTTCCGAAACTGCTCGCCAAGGTCCAGCCCGAGGACGTGCGGCTGGAGATGGATCTGGGCCGCTTCAAAGGCTACGTTCCCGGCAACGTCCACCTGGGGCAGAACATCACGGTCAAGAGCGAGTCCACCCTGGTGCGCTGGGAGGACGGCACGCGGCTCTGGCTGCGGCAGGACGCCTGCATCCGCGCCGCGGGGCTGCGCTCGATGATCGTGGTCAAGGGGCGCTTCCTGATCGACGTCGCGCGCTCGGCCGAACCCTTTACCCTCACGCTCGCCGACGACACGAAGCTACAGGTGCTCGGCACCCGTTTCGAAGTGGACGCGGGCGCGTCCGGCATCCGCGTGCGCGTGCTGGAGGGCGTGGTGCGCCGCGACGGCGGGACGATCCAGGCGCCCGCCTTGGCGCGCGGCGGCGAAGAGATCGCCCCCGACGGCCGCGTGAGCATCTTCGATCCGCGCGAGCTTTCCACCGAATGGAGCAGCCTGGCGGGCCAGCCCGCGAACAAGGCCTCCGGCCTTCCGGCGGTCTTTGCCGCGCCGTGGCCGCAACTGGGCGGAAACCCCGGGCACACCGGCGTGACCCCGTTGGCTGGACCCGCCGGCCTGGCCGCGACGCGCTTCCTGGCCTTCCCGCCGTCCGCGGGCCCCAACAGCGAGGAGTCCAGTCAATACGCCCCGGCGGTGGTCGGCGCGGGAGGGCGCGCGTACGTGCTGCGCCGCGCGGGCGCGAACAAGATGCAGCTTTACGGCGTCGATCTGGAGGCCTCGGGCGAGCCCGACTGGAAGCCCTGCGGCGAGCCCCTGTCCGGCAACGCGCAGTACCCGCCGGTGATTACCGCGCACGGCCTGGTGGTCGCGGGCGCCTCGGGCAACACCGTCCAGGCGTGGGACCCCGAAAAGAACGCCGTCGCCTGGAAAGTGGACGCCGAGTCGAACGTCTTCGCGCTCTGCGCTTCCTACGACGGGAACATCTACTGCAGCACGTTCAAGCGCCTGCTGGTGCTCAACGAGAAGGGCGAGAAGGCCTGGGCCTACCCGAACATCACCGACCTTCAGGCGCCCGCCGCCGTCGGACCCGACGGCACGGCTCTTATCATCGCACGCGACGGCAAGGCCGCGTTGCTCAGCCGCGAAGGCAAGCTTCTGGAAATGCTCGAATGGCCCGGCGTCTCGGGCGAGAACATCTTCTGGCCGCCGGTCAGCGCCGCCAAGGGTTTCCTCGCCGTGACCACCAGCGGCCGCCTGGCGCAGCAGGGCGAGTCCGCCGCCGGGGCCGCGAAGGCCGGCGAACTGACCGAATGGCCCACCGACGGCCGCCGCCTGACCACCGCGCCGGTGACCACGGGGGCGGACGCCGCGACCTGGTACTTCGCCTCGGCCAACCGGCTGATGTGCGGCAGCGCCACGGGGCCGAAGCCGCTCCTGGACCTGCCGACCGCGGGCGACGTCGTCGCGCTGGGGTACGACGGCAACCGCCTGCTCTACGCGGGCGCGAAAAACGCGCTCTACCGCGTGGACCTGAAGGAAGGCAAGCTTAAGGATTTCGCCGCGGCCAAAAAGGGCGAGATCGTGCGCGGCGGCATCGCGGTGCTGGCCGGGCGCGTCGTGGTCACCACCACCGAAGGCCTGCAGATCTTCGAATAGCCGTCAGGCCTTCGGATCGGGTTGGCCGTCCGCTTCGGCGCTCTTTTTTTGCTCGGTCTCTTCCGGCTCGGGCGGGCGCTCGACGAAGACGCTCAGGCGCAGGCCGTACATGCTGCGCATCTGCGTGATGGTGACGAACCACTTCGAGAGCGAGAAGTCCTGCACGGTCCGCAGTTCCCGGAACATCGGCAGAAAGATCAGGCACATCAGCAGGCGCACGCCGCCCGAGATCGCCAGCACGTAGGGAAACGACGAGTGCACGCCGGGGATGAAGGTCGCCTCCGGCAGCCAGTGGTACAGGCGCTCGCCCGCCACCGACCCCAGAAATACGCCCATCCCGATGATGATGTTGAAGTACGCCACGCAGCGCGCGCGCTTGCCCGGCGAGGCGGCCTCGAGAATGTAGTTGTAGCAGCAGATCGAGAAGCCGGTCCAGAAGGACGCGCCCATCATGTTGATCGCCAGCAGCAGCCAGAAGCGCGTCGTGAGCAGCCACAGGACCGGGATCACGCAGATCAGAAAGCTGGTGATGATGATCGTGCGCTTGGTGCCGAAGCGGTCGCTGAAGCGCCCCCAGGCGAGCATCGTCAGGATCGACGCGAGCGTGCTCGAAGCCGTGAGCAACTGCCAGTCGTAGATCTTGTAGCCGAGGTCGTAGGTCACGTACGGCACGAAGTACGGGCCCGCGACGTTCGCGCCGAAGTAGAAGAGCCCCGCGTAGATCGAGAAGCGGGCGAAGTTCGATTCGGGCGTGCGGCGGATGAACTGCCAGAAGGTGAAGGAGTCCGCAGGGGTACTGCGGTAGACGGGCTCGCGCATGCCGCGCACGATGAAGTAGGAGATCAGGCGCGAGACGCCCGCCGCGGCGAAGGCCCCCAGGAAGACCCACGCGCCCGCCTGATGGAACGAGGCGAGGTACAGCGCGCCGCCGAGCGAGAGCTGCGTGACCAGGGCCACGAGCGAGGGCATGCGCGAGAGTTTCGCGAAGTAGTTCCCGCGTTCGCTGTCGGGCACCAGATCCCCGATCATGCTGTACCACGGCGGGTGCGCCAGATGCGCGCAGGCGAAATAGATCGTGATCGAGAAGAGAAAGATGGCCATCACCAGCGGCCCCGGCGCGAGGAAGGGCAGCGCGGCCATGGGCAGAAAGCAAAGCGCCTGCACCAGCACGGCCTTGAGCACCAGCGATTTGCGGCGGCCGGTGCGGTCGAGCATCCAGGCGGCCGCCGCCTGCGCCGACGGCCCCAGCAGGCTGGGGATGCCCGCCAGCAGCCCGAACATGAACGGCTCGGCCTGGATGAACGTGGCGAAGAGCGTGAAGGACGTCTCGCCCCCGCCGAACATCACGGCCCAGAAGAGCGCCTGGCGGTAGGCCGCGTCCAGGCTCTGCGCGCGCAGAGAGGCGCTGGGGACGTCCACGTCGTTGTTCGTGTGGCTCATGGGCAGGAAAAGACTCGCCGGAACGACCGTCTCGCTGGTCCGGCCATCTTACCCGATCGGGCGGGAGATCAAACGACAACGCGTTTCAGGCGGGGCCGCGCGTTCAGCGTTCGCAGAAGGCCTTGAGGCGCTTCAGCCCTTCCTGGATGTTCTCCAGGCTGGTCGCGTAGCTGAGCCGGACGTACTCCTGGTCTTCGCCCGCGTTCTTGCGCCCGAAGCGGGTGCGCGCGAGCAGCGCGACGCCGGCTTCCACCATCGCGCGGTCCTGGAATTCCTCGGCGTCCTTGCAGCCCAGGTTCTTGCAGGCCTGCGTGACGTTGGGGAAGGCGTAAAACGCGCCCTCGGGCCGCAGGCAGGTGATGCCCTTGATCGCGTTCAGTCCGTCCACGATCGCGTCGCGGCGCTTCTTGAACTCGTCTCGGAAGCGGCGCGCTTCGTGCCAGGGGCCTTCCAGCGCCTCGATGCCGGCGATCTGCGTAAAGGCTGCGGTGCAGGAGTCGATGTTGGTCTCGATGCGCGCGACATGCACGGCCAGCGGCGCGGGCATGACGCCAAAGCCCAGGCGCCAGCCGGTCATCGCGAAGGTCTTCGAGAAACCGTCGATCAGCACCGTGCGGTCGGCCATGCCCGGGCACTGCAGGATGCTGGCGTATTCGGGCACGTACAGGATCTCGCTGTAGATCTCGTCGGCGATGACCCAGAAGTTGTGCTTGCGGGCCAGTTCCGCGATGCCGCACAGGTCGTCCTTCTGCAGCACGCCGCCGGTGGGATTGGCGGGCGAGTTGACGATCAGGACTTTCGTGCGCGGCGTGATCAGCTTCGCGAGTTCGGCGGGATCGATGCGGAACTGGCGCGCTTCCACGAGCGGCAGCGGGACGGCCTTGGCGCCCAGGAAGTCGGCGATCGATTCGTAGATCGGGTAGCCGGGGTTCGGGTAGATCACCTCGTCGCCTTCGTCCACCAGCGCGAGCATGGCGTCGAAGAGGATCGGCTTCGCGCCGGGGCCGACGACCACCTGTTCGGGCCGGGCGGAAATCTTGCGCGAGCGCGAGACGTAATCGGCGATGGCCTTGCGCAGGCCTTCGATGCCGGCCGACGGCACGTAATGCGTATGCCCCTGGTCGATGGCTTTCTTGGCCGCGCTGCGGATGTGTTCGGGCGTCTCGAAATCGGGCTCGCCGAGCGCGAAGCTGACGATCGACTTGCCTTCGGCTTTCAGTTTGTTCACGCGCGCGAGCACGTCGAAGGCGGTCTCGGTGCCCAGGCGTCCCAGGCGCTGGGCCAGGCGCGGCTGTCCGGGCGTGCCGACAGAAACGGGCGCGCTCGCGGGCGCCGGGGCCGGCGGCGCGACCGGAGCCGAAGCCGTCGCGTGCGCGGAGTCGCTGGGGTAGCCGGCGGGCGGCGCGATGCCGTGCGACTCGGTCCAGGGGTTCCACGTCCGCGACTTGCGGCCCTGGCCGGGGGCCTTCACTACGCCGTTCAGCGCCGGTTCCTTGGCGGGCTTGGGCAACGCCGGAGCGGCCGGGCGCGGCCCGGGCGGGCCGTCGGGCGATTCCTCATGCCACGGGTCCCACTGCTTGCTCGGATTCGGGCGCAGGTCGCGGTTCAGGGAGCCTGTCAGGGCCGGTTCTTTGGCCATCGTGGGTCGCTCGGGAGCCTTACAATTCGAAAGTCGTGTCTTTCGTATCGAAAGTGATATCCCAAAGGTCCCTGGGCGCAAGTTTTATTTGGCGCGATCCGTGCCATCATGGAACCACCCATGCCGCGCCTGCATCTGCTGGAACGCACCCAGGACCTGCCGCGCCAGCGCGCGGAAGTCTTCGCCTTCTTCGCCGACGCGGCGAACCTGGAGGCGCTCACGCCGCCGTTTCTCCACTTCAAGATTCTGACGCCGCGGCCCATCGCGATGCAGGCCGGCGCGCTGATCGAATACCGCCTGCGCCTGTACGGCCTGCCGATCCGCTGGCGCACGCGCATCGAATCCTGGGAGCCCGAACGGCGTTTCGTGGACGTGCAGCTTCAGGGGCCTTACGCGCGCTGGCGCCATACGCATGAATTCGAGGACCTCCCGAACGGAACCCGCATGCGCGACCGTGTCGAGTACGCCGTTCCCTGGGGTCCGCTGGGCAGCCTGGCCCGCCTCCTTTTCGTAAAGCGTTCGCTCCAACGCATTTTCGATTTCCGCCGCGACCGCGTGGCCGAACGCTTCGGCGTGCACGACGCATCGGGCCTCACATAGCGCAGTCCATTTGTTTGGCGGAATGCCTTGCATCGCCCGCAAACATGAGGGTGAATGAGTCCATTGCCCCAGAGACTCCGGTTGCCGGTCCTCCAAGGTTCCCCTCCCATGAGCGAAGTGAACGTCACGTCCAAAAAAATGCTGACCGTTGCCATCTGGGCCGCGATCGCGACATGGCTGTTCGTGGGAAACTCGTACGGCCCGGAACTCCCCCAACTGCCGTCGGGCGGGACGCTCTGGTCGATCTTCGCCCTGGTGGCCTGCATCCTGGCGACGACCGAGCTGCTGTCGCTGATCACGTACCTGGCCATTCGCGCGCGCGGCAAGCCGCCCGCCGAGGCGCTGATGATCGGCCGGCTGTACTGGCTGGTCGCGATCCTGGCGATCTGCGCGTGCGCGGCTTTCGGGATCGGCAAGCTGGACAACGTGGCCGGCTTTTTCGCGGCCTTCGGCGGGATGCTGCTGGGCTGGTCGCTGCAGGCGCCGGTCAGCGGCTTCGCGGCGTACGTGCTGATCTCGCTCAAGCGGCCCATCCGCCCCGGCGACCGCGTGCAGTTCCCCAGCCTGAACCTGGTCGGCGACGTGAAGGACATCGGCGCGATGTATACGGTGCTCGACCAGGTCGGCGGCAGCATCGGCAGCGAGGAGCCCGTCGGGCGCTACGTGCTGGTTCCCAACGCGATGCTCTTCAGCCAGGTGGTGATCAACTACACCGTCAAGCAGGACGCCGCGTACATGCTTGACGAGGTCGTCGCGCGCATCACGTACGATTCGGACTGGAAGGTCGCGGAAAAAATCCTGATCGACGCGGCCAGGGGCGTCACGAAGGAGATCATCGAGAAGACCGGCGTGCAGCCGTACATCCGTTCCGACATGTACGACTACGGCGTCTACCTGCGCCTGCGCTACCAGACGAGCGTGAAGGACCGCACCGAGATCGCCTCCGAGATCAACAAGCGCATCTTCATCGAGTTCCAGAAGACGCCGGCCGTGGACCTGGCGATTCCGTTCATCTATTCGTACCGCGCCGGCGCGGGCGACAAGCGCGAAGCCGACCTGCCTCACGACAAGGACACGGACCTGATCGAGAGCGTGGCGGTGGAGCGCGTCGCGGCCGAGACGGCGAACTTCGATCCCAAGGAGATCGACGAGCTGGCGACGAGCATCTCCAGCAAGGGACTGCTCCAGCCGATCATCGTCACGCGCAACGCCCAGGGCGAGGGCTACCAGATTCTGGCCGGGGACAAGCGCTTTGCCGCCTGCAAAAAGCTGGGCTGGAAGACGGTGCCGGTGCTGGTGCAGGGCGCGCGCCCGGCCAAGCCCGCGGTGTAGGCTACTCCTGCTTCTTGGGCTCTTCGGCGGGCGCGGCGCCGGTCTTTTCGGTCTTGGTTTCTTCGGTGGTGGTGGTGGTCGTCGTCGTCGCGGGCTCGGGGCGCGCGATCTTCAGGTTCGGGTTGCGCGCGAGCAGCCGGTGGTTCTCGAGAAAGCTCACCTTGTCCGAACTGTTCACCAGGAACAGGATGATCGGCGCGACGTCGCCTTCCTTCGGGTTGGGGAAGAACGGATCCTTCATGTAGTAGGCTTTGAACTCGTAGCCGTTCATCTCGTACACGCCCGTATCGTTGTTGAAGAGCGCGATATTGCCTTTGACCTGGTAATTGGGCGTGCCGAGCAGCGCCTCCACTTTTTCCCACGTATTCGCGAGCTTGAGCTTGGGCAGGACGACCTGGATGTCCTCCAGGCTCTTCGCCGGCGCGGCCTTCAGGCGCGCGATGGTCTCCTCGATCATGCGGTCGTGTTCGGCCGCCGCGCTGGACTGGGCGATCCAGGCGCCGAGCGCCGGGATCAGCATCGCGGCCGAGAGCGCCACGACGATGGCCAGCCCCACGCCCGCCAGGATCGCCTTGGTCCTGCCGCTCATCGGCTTGACCAGCGGCTCGTGGCGCTGCTTCCCGCTGCGCCGCGTGGCGAACGCGTCGCGCTCGATGTCCTTCGCGCCCTCTAGTTTCATGCGCTCCGAGGCGCTCGAGGACCGGGTCGGGTCCGCCAGGCGCCCGCTGGTCGCCGACGACGCCGGCGTCATGCTCTTGAGCGAAATCTTGGCCATGCTCGACCGGGTCGTGGGCGCTTCGGCCGGTTTGGAGCCGTCGTCCAGCACGTCCTTGGCGGCGTTGAGCTTGATGCGCACCGACGCCTGCGGATCCGAGCGCCGTTCGGCCGAGGTGGGCCCGACCGCCGGCAGGGCCGAACGCGAGGAGGTCTTCTTCGCGGGCTCCGCGGTCGGGAGCACGATCTTCATGTCGCTCTTGGGTTCGGGCCTGGCCGCCGGGATGGCCTTGGACGACGCGGCGCCGGCCGTCGCCGGTTTGAGCGCCGGCTTGGACGGCGCGGCCTTGGCCGCGGGCTTCACCTGCGGCGCGCTGGGCTTGGCGGCGGGCTTGGCCTGAGCCGTGCTGGGTTTCTCGTCCGGCTTCCTGGCCGCGGGCGCCTTGGGCTTGGCCGGCGCGGGCTCGGGCGCGTCGTCTTCTTCGTAGGCCAGCGTGGCGCCGCCGATCTCGATCACGTCGCCCTTGTTCAGCGCCCAGCGGGTGACCTTCTTGCCGTTGACGACGATGCCGAAGGGCGTGTCCAGGTCTTCCACGAAGAGGAGGTTGCCCTTCAGCGCGACCTTGGCGTGCTTCTCTTCGACCTTCTGGCCTTCGATCTGGATGGTGTTGGCGGAGTCGCGGCCGATGGTGATCCCTTTGCCCACGGGGAATTCGCGGGCGCCGTTCCCGGGATTCAGGATCAACTTACGCATGCAATGCCCGCCGGGCTCGCCGCTGCAATCAACGCCAAGTTCCCGTGATTATATAAGGGCGTGCGGCGGGATAAAAGCGGTTCCGCGCGTTCCCGGCCGCTGCGCGGCCCGGGAACGGGATCAGTAGTCCGACTCGACGTGCGAGATGTCGTCGGCGCCGGGGAAGGTCGTGTCGTCCTTCGGAATGCGCTCGCGCTTCTTGGCCGTGTCGTTGCCGATCTCGTCCACCTTGTTCGGCCCCAGGCTCCAGATCAGCATGCGGTTGGGGCCCACCTTGCGGTAGCGGATGCGGCTGCCCCAGGCATCGACGAGGTACTTGTCGTCGGTCGGATCCAGGTCGGAGACTTCGAACTTGGCCACCGGGTCGCGGTCGGTCAGGAAGCTCTTTTCCAGTTCCACGCCCTTCAGGTCGTACGGATCGGGCCAGGTGTCGGGGTGGGTGGGCGCGCCAGCCGGGTACACGCGCCAGAGCGCCTGGTAGGCGTCCATCGCCACGTGGATGCGCTTGATCAGGGACTTGGTGCGCGAGACGCGCGCCTTGGCGCGGGCGCGGGCCGCGACGATCCCGATCAGGGACATCAGCAGGGCGATGATGGAGATGACCACCAGCACTTCGATGAGCGTGTAGGCTCGGCGCGCCTTCCGCGGGGCTGCATTCGTCACGGTCCCATCCTCCAACTGGTCAAGTCGTCCGCGCCGGCCGGCAGCGCCGCTTCCAGCGCCTGCGCCTCGGCGTTGTCGTAATCCGGCAGGCCCAGGGTCGCGTACGTGGTTTTCGCGTCCACGGAATTGATGCCGTCGTGCCCGTACGACCAGATGTACACGCATTCGTCCAGCGTGTAATCGTCGCCCGTTCCGTGCCTGACGAGCAGGAACCGCGCGATCAGCGGCCGGCCGAAATAGTCGATCAGTTCGCCGTTCCGAACCCGGCTCATGTCGGGCTTGTAGCCCGCCGCCATCAGGGCCGCAAGCAGGTCCTTGTTGGATTCCACGCCCGAGGCGCGCTGGCCCTTGGCCACGCAGGGCGACTGGTAATACGCAGGCCCGAAGGCGCTCGTGCCGTTGTCGCGCAGGTTCCTCGGCGTGCCGGGCTTTAACGGCATCGAGCTTTCCGATTTCCGGTACTGAACCAGTTCCCTGTTCAGTTCGTTGATCAGCACCAGCGTCGCGGTCTCGTTGGCTCTGCGCTTGGCATACGCGAGGACGGGAAGGAGAAGGCCGATCAGGACGCTCAGGATGCCGATGACGATCAGCAGTTCCAGCATCGTAAAAGCGCGGTGGCACCTGCGTCCCGGGCGCGGCATGGCTATTTCCAGCTTGCCAGGTCGTCTTCCGTGCCGGTGATCGATCCGTCCAACGCGAGCGCTTCGTCCTTGTCGTAATCCGGCAGGCCCTTGTTGGTGAACGGCTGCGTGGCCGCGACCGCGTTCGTCTGGTCCGAGCCGTAGGACCACGCGTACACGGCTTCGGTGAGCTTGATGTTGTTGGCGGTCGCCGAGTCCGGCTTCAAGACCAGGAAGCGCACCAGGATCGGCACCGCGAAGTTGTCCATCAGTTGGCCGTTCACCACGTTGTTGCGCTGGATGTCCAGGAATTTCTGGTCGATCAGCAGCTTCACCAGGTCCTTGTTGGACTCGGAGCCGTCGGCCTTGCTGCCCTTGGCCACGCACGGCGACTGGAAGTACCCGGGGGCGTACGTCCCGCCGCCGTCGTCGTACAGGCGGTTGGAGCCGCCGGGCTTGATCGGGTACAGCGCCCAGTCCAGGCGGTAATTGTCGAGCGCGATCTTGAGGTTGTGCATCGTGGCCTTGGTCGCCGCGTTGCGCGCGGCCTTGCGGGCGACGCCCAGCACGGGCAGCAGCAGGCCCACCAGCACCGCGATGATCGCGATCACGACCAGCAGTTCGATCAGCGTGAAACCGTTCCGGCGCATCGTCCTCATGTCCGTTCTCCGTCGCCCTAGGGCTTCGTGGTGCCCAGGAAATTCATTTCAGGATCGACCTGGCCCATCTGCCGAGTCCCGTGCTGCAGCAGTTCGCCGGTGTACGGGCCGTGAACCTTGATCCCGTTCGACGGCTCGCCCGGAATGCGCGAGTACCAGCGGGCGTAGCGCCGAATCGAGTACACGTTCTTATACTGCGCGTCGGTAAGCTCCACCACCACCGTAACGCGGAAGGTGTTCGAGCGGAACTTGATCGGCAGCGTCACGCAGCCCTGGATCACGTCGGACTTGTTGCCGTCGTGCCATGTCTCGTCCGTCTTCAAGCCGTAACTGAGTTGCGTGGTATCGCTGTTGTACCCGTTGATGCCGGCCGTGGCCTCCGGCGCTCCCGGCCAGTATTGGAATTCCGTCTTGAATCCGGGGGTGTCCGCGTTGGTCAGCGGATGCCAGGGGTACCCGGGCCAATAGGGATTGTTGCCCGTGGCACGGTCAAACCCGGGGAGTTCCTGCTTGCGGGTCATCGTGATGTGCCCGTCGCCGTCGAAGTCGATCGGACGGATGCGCCCATGGCTCATGCTGACCAGCACGTCGTTGGCCGCGCGCTCACTGATATAGTTCTGTTCGATGCGCAGCCCGGACGCGTCGCGCCCGCGCCATTCGTCGATGCGCCGTTCCCATTCGTTGGTGTCGCCCCAGTTGGCCGGGCGATCCGGATAGCGCTGAGGGCCGGAGGCGGTTGGGAATTCTCCGTAGTTGCCGCTGATCGGCCAGTAGCCGTGGCGGGCCACAATGCACTTGTCGAAGCCTACGGCCGGCATGCCCTGCAGGCAGTCCGCGTCGGAGATCTTCGAACCATCGAAGAAGGTGGCGGGACAGACGGCGGAAGCTTGCACACCTCTGATGCGATCCTTGGGTCCGCCAGCGATCAGCGGCGAGCGGTACACCAGGTGCCCCAGGAAGCCGACGAAGTCGGCCCAGTGGCGGAACGGATGGTTGCGCGCCGGCGCCGCCGACATGGGGCTCGGCACGTTGGCCTCGTACATCAGGTTGGCCGCGCCGCTGATGTAACGCCATTCGCAGCCCGTCGCGTCTTCCAGCGTATTGTAGGGGAAGTCCAGGATGCGGTCGCGCCAGCGGTTGGTCAGCAGGCCTTTGGTGATGGGCAGCCCGAAGTACTGCAGCGACTGCGGGTAGGTGCCGGGATTCTCGGTAAAGTTGTTCGCGTCGCTGTAGGCCAAAGGCGTGCAGTTCGCGAGCGTGCGGTTGTAGAAGCCCGCGGAGCGCATCCAGAAGCGGTTCCAGTACGCGTAGTAATCGGGGACTTCGAACGTGATGCCCGACTTCGCATTGTTCTCTTCGCGGGCCCACCAGCCGCCCTTCAGGTCGGCGATGCCGCCGGGGAGCTTGCGCGTCTCGGTCTCGTGTCCGGCCCGGTCGAGCGGCACGGCGACCTGGCGGTAGTGCACGCAGGGGTTGGGCCACCAGGGGTTCATCTGGTAGTCCATGATCTCGTCGGCGATGATCTCCTGATACTTGCGCCCGATGCGGGTGATGCGCCACGCGTCGTCCTTGCTGACGTTGGGGACCCAGGGGTCGGCGCTGTCGGGATCGGTGACCTTGGCGACGGGATTTTCGGGATGGATCTGGCGGTCCACGTCCGGATCGCCGTGCTTCTGCGTCATGTCGTCCTTGAACAGGTCGATCATCTTCGAGCCTTCCCAGGCCGCCATCGGCGCCAGCGTGCCCGTGGGAATCTGGGCCAGCGGGACGTTGAAGGTCGGCTTGGCCTGGTCGGCCGCGGAGATGGCCGTGATGACCGGGAAGTACCGGCGGAACTGGTCCGACCAGTGAGGACTCACGCTGGTTCCGGGGAAGAGTTGCAGATAATTGGGATTGGGCAGCCCGTAGAGCGGGTGCGGCGCCGCGTAATTCTTCAAGGCCGGGACCTTCCGGATTCTCGACCCGGCGAAGACCGAAAGTTGATCGCCGTCCAGGCCTTCGGAGTGGTTCTGCGAAGCGATCTTCACCTGGTTGGAGCCGTTGATCGGCTGCCGCTCACCGCCCACCGCCTGCGTGGGGATGACACTCTGCCGCTGCAGGAACCAATTGGCCCAGTTCCAGGTCTTGCTGGGCGGCGTCAGGGCTGAGGAGTTGAGCGCGTCGCCCGTCTCATTCGGCGGCGCCAGGCGCAGGTCGTACCAGGTGTCGGAAAAGACATCGTCCTGCACCCGGTTGGTGCCGTTTCGAGTGACCGTCACCCCGTCCTGGGCGAGCCATGTAGCCGGTTCCTGATTGGCATAATCCATCTTGCCCAGAACGACGCGCTGGCTTTCAGGCACGCTGTTGGGGTCGGTGAGCGGCTGCATGTTGGCGCGGTTCAGGTAGGCACGGTGGATCGAATATTTAAAGTAGCTCGGTCCGATGTAAGGACTGTACAGCGCCGCGTCGTACTGGGGAAACGTGGCCAGCGGGTCGGCGCCGATCGGCAGCGGCAGCGTGACCTCGGGCACCGGCGCAAGGATCGGGTCGTCGGCCGGGCTGACGCCCAGCGCCGCGGGCAGCGGATGGAAGGGCTTGAATTTCGTCGGATCCCAGGGCGCGGTGGCATCGTTGGCGCCGAAGGGATAGGTCACGATCCCCGAATGGCTGGGGTTGCCCACCGTGGAGTCGGGGAAGGGCAGGCTGTCGCGGACCCAGTACGGACGCGGCTGCTTCTGCGGATCGGGATTGTTGGGATCGTAGCGGTAAAACTTGTCCGCATCCTTGTACGCCGCGTCCAGCATGCGCGCCTTCCAGTGCAGGTGCGGAGCCACCGTGGTGCGGAAGAGCATCGAAGGCAGCTTTTCCGGCGTCAGCAGGCCGTAGATCACCTGATAATTGGAGACGTTGATGTTGATCGCGTCGTAAAAGCGCCCGCCGGCGTCGTCGTTGCCGTAGAGCCCCCAGTTTTCCTGAATCCCGAAGGCGCGGATGCTGGTGCGCGCGTCGTTGAAGAGGAAGTGCGCGTTGGCGATGCCGATGTCGTCGTCGAAGCGCGAGATCGGGTAGGTGTAGGTCGCGGCCGGCTTGGCGGCGGGCATCGTGCCGGGGTGCCGCGTGAAGCCGCGCGTGATTTCCTGCGGGTGCAGGTCGCCGTTGTTGAACGCCCCGGGGTTCCACAGCGCCGCCGTGGGCGGGAACCAGTTGGTGCCCATGCCCAGGCTGTCGTACGCGCTGGTGGGCAGCAGGTACGAACTGAGCGTCGGCGTGCTGTTGCCCGCGTAGAAGGCGGCCTGCAAGCTTCCGTAGCCCGGCCCGCCGCCGAAGTACCAGTTGGCTTCCAGGTCGGTCCAGAAGCGGCCCTGCGCGGCGGCCGAGATGAAGTGCAGTTGGAAGGAATGCGGGCGCACGAAGCCGTACGTGCCCGCGCCGATGTAGGCCGCGCCGTCCTTGTCGTTCCACGCGCCGGTATTGTTGCCGGAATTGTAGGCGCTGTCGGCCCAGAAGAGGTGCGGGTTGTCGGCCGTGCCGTTGAACCCGCCGCGCTTGGGATTCAGCTTGTCGAAGCCGAAGCCCATAAAGAGCGCGTCCCAGCGGCCCAGGCCGGAGGTGGCCTGAAGGTGATAGGGGTACGGCTGCGCGTTGACGCGCCCCGGCATCATCCAGCGGCGGTCCGCCGAACTGCTCTTGCACATCAGCCCCGCGTTGCTGTCCAGCGCGGGAAGGCCCGCGAGCCCGCCCTTGTCCCAGCGGCACGAGAACGGCATCGTGGGCGCCCAGATCGGGTACCTCGGCGCTTCGTAATTGTAGCGATTCGGATACAAGTCGCCCTGATTGTAGAAGACCGTCGTGTTCTGGCGGTTGGTGCCGATGTTGGTCAGGTACGATTCGCCCCAAAGCGACCATTGGTTGGTGCTGCGTCCCCAGGGCACGAAGTAGCTGCGGAAGTTGTACACGCCGTTGTCCAAACTGGCATGCCCGGACGGATACATCGACGTGGGCGCCCAGATGCCTTTGTCGGTGGTCATGCAGGTGAACTGGTTGCCGGCGCTGCCGGAGCCGTCGCTGCTGTCTTCGTTCTGACGGATCGACCATTCGCAGGGGCGTCCAAGGATGTATTCGAGGGTGCGGCGGTCCGGCGAGGCGCGGTTGACCTTGGCGTCCGCCGTCGAAAGGCCCAGGCCGCCGCCGGGCGGCGAATAGATGCTCGTCGGCGCGGGCAGGGTCTCGTACCAGCCCGGGTATTCCTCGCCGGTGCCCGGCTGGAAGACGTCGTTGACGTTGATCGCGCCGTCCTTGGGCGTGATGGAAATCTGGATCATGCCGAACGAGGTGCCCGTGTTGACGCGGAACTTGCGCACGCGCGCGAGCGGCTGGCGCTGCCAGGTGTCCATCAGTTCCTTTTCGGTGGGCGGGATGCGCTGCACGTAATGGGTCTTGTTGTCCGCAGGGTCGAACTTGAAGAGGTACGCATAGGCCGCGTTGGAGCCCTTGGCTTCCTCGTTCCAGGTCATCAACTGGAAGGCGTCCAGAAAGTTGTTGGGATCGTCGCGGCTCGGCGCGGGGCCGGTGGTGTTTTCCCCGGTGCCCGGCGAGGTGACGGTTCCGCCCGCGGAGGTGTTCAAATCGACGTACGGGTTGTAGCCCCAGCGCGAGGTCCAGCCCACGCCGTTGTCCGTGTTCCACCCGGAATTGCTCGACGACCAGACGTGCCGGTCGTCCACCAGGATGCGCTTGGCCATCTCGAAACCGCTCTCGGCCAGCGCGTCGGTCGCGGCGAGGTCGCGGCTGTTGCCTGCGCCCATCAGGTCCACGCGTCCCTGTTCGGCGAACGAGATGCCCAGCACGACCAGCACCGCCAGCATCCCGACGATGATCACGAGAATGAAGCCGCGCGAACGCGCGCCGGGCTTGGCGGCCTGCTTCGCCTTGCGCGGACGCTGTTCCGAAACATCCTTCCTGGCGTTCATGCACCTTCTCCTTGGCCATCTTCCCGGAAGGGTAGTGGCGCTACTGCATGTTGGTCTGACAATAAATGCGCATGCCGAACCGGTAGGGGCGCTGGTTGGCCGGATTCACCAGCGTGTATCGAATGTCGAAGGCGCGCGGAATCTCGCGGCCCGCCAGCGGGTCGGTCGAGGCCACGCCGCCCAGGTTGCAGCCCAGCGCCGCGTCGTCCATGACCACCAGGTTGCCGCTCGCGCTGTTGACGTACAGAGGCTCGATCTTGATCGCGCGCAGCATGTTCGTGTAACTCTGGTCCGCGCGCAGCCACTTCTGGCCGTTCCCGTCCAGCCCGCAGATCTGGTGGCGCAGGAACGAAAGCTGCGTCTCTTCGCGGTTGTTGACCAGGTCCATCGAGAACTTGACGCTCACCAGCACGATGTTCGAGTTGTCCAGGGTCTTGGTGTAGATGCTGTCGAAGTTCCGGTCTTCCGCGTAGAACCAGCAGGCCACGTTCTGCCCCGCCCCCGGCACGCCGCCGCCCCCGCCTCCGCCGCCGCTGCCTCCCGCGCCGCCCCCGCCTCCGGATCCGCCCGAACCGCTCGAATACAGCACCGTGCCCAGTTTGTCGGCGTCGGCGTCGAGCCGGTAGTCGGCCCGCGGCCAGCCCCAGGAGCCCACGCGGATGTCGTAGTACTTAAGGGTATTCAGGTCGGAACCGTTGCGGCGTCCGAAGAAGCCCGGCATCCACCACGCCGAGTGCTCGTGCCCGGCCTGCCGGGTGGCCCCGGCCGCCGCACCGGGCGTCTCCGGCGACCAACTGCCGGCCGAGGCACGCATCCAGCCCACGCGCCCGTCCTCGATGTTGCTGTGCGCGGACTGCGCGCCCGAAAAGTACTTGTCGTATCCGTACAGGTCGTACCCGCTGACGTTGGCGTTGGACATCGCCGTGACGCGGGAACTCACGTACCAGTAAAAACTGTCGAGTTCCGTCTGCGTGACGCTGACGTCGCCCTGGCCCGGAAACCGGCGCGTGCGGGGCGTAATGAACGCGCCCGGCACCGGCACCACGTTTCCAAAATACGTGCGCAGGTCGCGGTTGATGAACTTCGAGGTCTCGAAGACGCTCTGGACCCCGTTGCCTTCCTGGTAGATCTTGAGGCAGTTGCTGTAAATGAACGCGCCGACCGTCATCAGCATGATGCTGATCGCGGAGACCACCAGCAGTTCCACGATGGTGAAACCGCGCCGGGCGCGCATGAGGCTAGGGCGTAAGTTTGTCATATTTCAACCCTACTCCCGAAAAGATGTAGTTGAACTTGTACGCCCGCGTGCCGCGGATGATGGTCAGTTCCACCTGCTTGAGCGGGAGCGGCGCCGCGCCCATCCCCGACGGGATCACGCTCGCGCCGTCGCGGCGCTTGTCCCAGTCGTGCGTGACGGAGGGATTGCCTTCCTCCGACCACTGCGGCACGTAGTCCTCGGCCTTCGTGATCGACCACGCGTAGCTCGAGTACACGTTGGCCTGGAAGGTGGGCAGGTTGTTCAGGTCGCCCGACGTGAAATGGAAGTCGCCGGTGTCCTCCAGGAACTCGCCCTTCTTACCCACCGCCAAATCGGAAAGATGGAGGACCCCCAGCGTCCCGCCCGTGGGCTGGGACTCGTTGAGCCGGAAGCGCACCCAGTCGGCC
>JAHCJK010000060.1 GCA_026184295.1 Planctomycetota bacterium | reverse complement strand
TCGGTATCCGCGGCGAGCGATTCCACGGGTTCGGCTTCGACGGCCGCTTCGGCTTCGGAGGCTTCCTCGCGGACGCGGGTCGCGGCGCGCGCGGACTTCGCGCTCGCGGGCTTCGCGTGCAGCGTCAGGCGGCGGCGCGCTTCGAAGGCCTTGCAACCGCTCGCTTCCATCTCGAGCACTTCCTCGGCGAGCGCGAAGTACGCCTGCGCCCCGGGGCTCTTGGGGTCGTAGTGCGTCACCGGGATGCCGTCCTTCTGGCTCTCGGCGATCTTGATGTTCGTGCGCACGAGCGTCTCGAAGAGGTGCGGGGCGAGGCGTTCGTCCTTCTTGAGGATGTCCATCGTCTCGCGGCTGACGTTCGTGCGGCTGTCGTAGAGCGTCACGATCACGCCCGTCACCTTGATCTCGGGGTTCAGCGCGTCGCGGACCATGCCGGCGATCTCGAAGAGTTTGCCGAGGCCTTCGAGCGCGAAGGGGTGCGCCTGCAGCGGCACGTGGATCTCGGCGCAGGCGACCATCGCGTTCAGCGTCAGCAGCGAGAGGCTGGGAAGGCAGTCGATCAGGACGTAATCGTAGTCGCCGCGGAGGAGGTCGAGCGCGCGCTTGAGGCGCGTCTCGCGCCCGATCATCGTCACCATTTCCAGTTCCGCGCCGGAAAGATCGATGTGGCTGGGCACGACGTCGAGGTTCTCGTAGGCGCTGCGCTGGACGATCGGCTTCGGATCGCAGGACGGATTGGTGAGGTACTCGTAGATCGACTGCGAGAGGTCCGCGGCGCGCAGGTTCAGGCCGCGGGTCAGGTTCGCCTGCGGATCGAGGTCCACCAGGAGCACGCGCTTGCCCTTTTGGGCCAGCGCGGCGCCGAGGTTCAGGGTGGTCGTCGTCTTGCCGACGCCGCCCTTCTGATTCATGACCGCAATGACACGTGCAGGCATCCATCCCCCCTTCAAGTTAGCTCTTTTTTAGGACCTTTCTCCCCCAGTCCGACCCCACCATATAAGTGGTTTTCACACGTGTTTCAATACAACTAATAGTGAATTTGGCCGAACTTGGCTGTAGAAGATTCTCGTAGTCGGTTCCGAGGCGAAGTCAACGAGAAACGCCGAAAAGAGCCGATCAAAGTTCGCGAAGAAAGTGTTATACTCCCATAACAGACACGAGGAACCCGACTTGGAAGCGACTGCCGTTCCGGCCGAAGCGCCCGCCGTGCGCCTGATTCGCAAGCGCGACGCGGCTGCGCTGGCGTTCGTCGTCGGGCTGCTCGCGCTGCTCTGCTGCGGCGCGATCCTCGGGCCGTGGCCGCAGTGGAAACTCTCCTTCTTACTCAATCCCGGCAGCCTGCCCGGAGCGCTCGCGGGCGTGGCCGTGGGGATGGCGCTGGTCTTCGCGCCGACGTGGGCCGCGCCGCTGCGCCGAACCGACGGGCGGCTGGACGCCACGGCGGGCGCGCGAGCGCTCTTTGCGGGCTGCTGGCAGGCGGCGGCGCTGGGCTATTTTCTCCTGCTGGCCAGCCGCATGGGCACGCTGGACAGCCTGCCGATCCTGCGCAGCATGGCCTTGCTGGCGGGCTGGGGCACGCTGGCGGTGCTGGCGGCGGCGCGGTTCCCGCGCGCGTACGCGGGCCTGGCGTTCTTCGTCGCCATCGCGCTGCCGTTCTTCTGCCTGGTGCTCGCGGATGTCCAGGGCATGACGCCCGCGGGCAGCCGCGGCTGGACGCACGCCGAGGGCCTCCCGGCGCAACGGTTGCGCCTGCTGGTGGACGGGCTGCTGCTGGCCTCGCCCGGCACGTCGGTGCTGGGCGCGCTGAAAGGCCGGCTGGTCTCCGTTTCCGAGGTGGCCGGGAAGGAAACCGTGCTGGTGCTCATGGGCATTGCCCTGGCGAGCGGCGGGCTGCTGGCGTCGGCGCGCCCCGCACAATCCCCGAAGTCCTTGAACGAAAAAAACATCCAAGGCTGATGCAGGAAAATACCCGGCCGGCCGTCACAGGAACGGCGCGGAACGGGGCGTTTCAAGGCTCTGTTTGACCTGCGTAACCGTTTGGGTATTATGCGCTTACCCATCAGGTACGGCAGGTGAACGGACCGCGGTCGCAGGCGCGGACGTACAGGTTCCAGGGTTGTCGCTCCATGGCGAAGCTGCAGATCAAAGACGAGAACGGCGTCGAACGCGTTCACGAGCTGACGGACGACGTGACCAGCGTCGGGCGCTCCTCCAACAACACCATCAAGATCACCGACGCGAAGTCTTCGCGCACGCACTTCCGCGTCGAGAAAGACGGACAGTACTTCAAGGTCGTGGACCTGGGTTCGACCAACGGCACGAAGGTCAACGGCGCGCGCATCACCATGCACAAGCTGCGCGCCGGCGACGTGATCGGCCTCGGGCTGACCACCTTTACGTACGACGGCCCAAGCGACGGGGCGTACGAAGCGACGCTGCTCTTCGGCAAGGACGCGCCCAAGCCGGCCGTGGCCGCGCCCGCCGCGACGCCCGCGCCGCCGCCGGTTCCGGACAAGTCCGAGCCGCCCACGCCGGCGCCCGTGCCCGCTCCGGCTACACCGGCTCCGGCCGCGATGGACGCGACGGTGCTTTCGGCGCCGCCGGCCGCCAAGCCCGCGGACGGGCCGAAGTACGTGCTCGTGATCCTGGAAGGCAAGGAAGCCGGGCGCACGATCAACCTCGCCAACGAAGCGGTCACGCTCGGGCGGAGTTCCAGCAACACGATCAAGGTCGAAGACGACGCGGCCTCCAGCTACCACGCCGAGATCACCAAGGCGCCCATCGGCTGGGTGATCTCCGACCTGGGTTCGACCAACGGCACGCGCGTGCGCGCCAAGGGCGCCGGCGATTTCGAGAAGATCGTGAAGACGCCGCTGGCCGCGGGGATGCAGATCCGCATCGGCAAGACGATCATCGAATTCCGCAACGTGGGCGAACCGGCCGAGGACGACCAGCTCTTCGGCACCGTGGTGCTCAACGACGGGCCCGAAAAACTAAGCGAGATCGCCGAGCGCCCGGCCCGCAAGGGCGGCGCGATGACCATGGCCGTGCTGGGCCTGGTGGCGCTGGTCTTCTTCGCGGTCGTGGTCGCGCTGGTGGTCAAGTTCCTGCCCGCGGGCACGAACACGGCCGAGAATCCGCCCGTGCCCCCGCCGCCCGTCGCGCCGGTGGCCTCGGGGACGCTGGAGAACGGCGACTTTTCGCAGGGCACCGACGACCGCGGCAACCCCAAGGGCTGGAAGCCGAACCCGGGCCTGCCGGAAGTGCGCGTCGTCGTCGATAAGGACGCCGAACGCAACGCCGAAAAGCCCGAGGACCAGCACAAGGGCCTGCGCATCAGCAAGGCGGGGTCCTCGCCCAGCACGCGCACCACGGTCGAAACGATGGACAGCCTGAACGTGGAGCCCGGCAAGGCCTACGAGATTTCCGGATCGATGAAGAACGACGGCGACGGCCAGTTCGGGCTGCGCGTGGTCTGGCTGAAGGGCGACCGCATGCTCGCCGACCACCCGCTGACGCTCAGCGGCACGCAGCAGGAATGGAAGGACCGCAACGCGAAGGTCAAGCCCCCGGCCTGGGCCGACCGCGTGCGCGTGGGCGTCTTTACCGAAGGGCGCGAAGGCAAGACCTACTTCGACAACCTGGCCTGGAAGGAACTCCCCGATGAAAAGGTGCCCGACCCGCCCTCGGTCAGCTACGGCGGCGTCACGGTCAACTTCGAAGGGAGCAAAGGCGCGTTCTCGGTGACTTCCGGCGGCACGGCCGCGGTGGAAGGCGCGCTGCTGGAACTCGCCAGCAAGGACGGCCAGGCGGTCTCCTCGCTGCTCTCCGCGTTCGAGACCCAGCCCGTGACCGAAGGCGGGCGCACGACCTACCGAGGGCAGCTCTTCGATTTCATGCTCCAGCGCCCGGCCAATTACCTGATCTCCGCGCAGGCCGGTTCCGGCGGCGTGCAGATGCGCTTCGCGGTGGACCGCGCGCAGGGCGATTCGAGCCCGCGGCTGAACTTCTACATCGTCGGCCCCGCGGCCAAGGGCGAAGTGGACGCGCGGCTCGACGGCGGCGCGCAGAAGCTCGCTTCCGGCGACGGCAAGACGCTCTCCGGGCTCCAGGAAGTGCTCTTCAACGCCGGCGGCACGCCGCAACTGTACCTGAACTTCTCGGCCCCGGTGACGCTCGAGACGCGCCGCGAAGGCGAACGCCGGTTCGTGCAGATCGCGTTCCAGGGCGAACTGGCCTTCGAGATCGCGCCGGAGAACGTCGGCGAGAAGCAGCAGTTCGCGAACCATTCGCGCGACCTGGACGAGGCGGTCTCGAAGAAGGACTGGGCGCGCGTCTACAAGCTCGCGGATTCCATCGAACAGAAGTACGGCGGGAAGTTCCCCGAGGCGAAGGACAAGGTCCAGAAGGCGCGCGCGGCCTTCGAGGACGCGTTCAAGTCGGTGAAGGAAGACCTGGTGCGCCAGGTGGACACCGTCAAGCAGGCGCCCACGACGGCGGACGACGCGATCAAGAGCATCGAGCGGCAGATGACCGCGTGGATCGGGACGAACAAGGAACAGGACTTCAAGGACGCCAAGAGCCAGATCGAGAACCTGAAGAAGGCCGGCGCCAACGCGGTGAAGGAAGAGGCCGCCGCGCTGAAGCTGAACAGCGCGCAGAAGGCCTACGACGCCGGCACGTACCAGGTCGCGGTCTCGTTCTGCAAGGTGATCCTGCGTGACTTCGCCGACACCAAGGCCGCCAAGGACGCCCAGGAACTGCTCGCCAAGGCCGAGACCGAACAGAAAAAGGCCGACGTGCTGAACGACATCACCGACCGCCTGAAGCGCAAGGTCGAGAGCTTCGTCAAGGCCGGCGATTACCAGGAAGCGATCAAGACCGTCACCAACGACGCCGACTACAAGAAGCACTCGCTGGAACTGAAGGAATTGAACGAACTGCTGGATGTGTGGAAGAACAAGGCGCAGTAGTTTCTGAAACGTAAAACGTAAAACGTAAAACGTAATGCGTAATGCGTAAAACGTAACCCGTGATGCGTGCTTCGTGACGCGCACATCATGCCGCATTCCTGGAGCGCGCAGCGCGTAGCGCGAACGCATCGCACGCAAAGCGTAGCGGGTAACGCACGGCGCGTAATGGGACGCGTGACTCGTAGCGCGAAGCATGGCACGCAACCGTGGCGGGCAACTCGTCGCGGGCCCGACGCTCACCCACACACACGCGCTCTTGCGATTACCAAGCGAGCCTCCCTCGCTGCCGCGCCGTTGTGGGGGAGGGCGAGCGTGGCCCGAAACGCAGCGCGGGTGTGCAAAGTAAGGAGGCAGACGCTCACTACCAAGCTTCCCTCGCCCCCGCGCCTTGCGGGGGAGAGGGATCGAGGGTGAGGGGGCGCCGGTGTCCCGGATCAACAACGTCCAAGCAAGCTGACGCGCTCGTTGCGGAAGCGTTCTTTACGTCCATCCAATCGGCTCGCGGCCGCGTCGGGCAGGCACACCGGCGCCCCCTCACCCTGCACCCTCTCCCCCACAACATCGTGGGGGCGAGGGATTCGGAATCGGAGGCCGCTGTTCCGTTGAAGCATCCCGACAAAATGCGTACGTCATGGTATGGCGCTGGTGCGTTGTCTGTATTGCGACCAAATGGAGCCCGTCGGTTGCATGCCGCCTTCGACGTGCGGGTGAATTGTTTCCGCCCATGCTAGGCGTTGCGGTAAGCATGACCTTGTCGTGGCAGGCGCTCGGATGGTGGTGGCTGGCGTTGGGCGTACCGGCCTATAGGGTGCTTCTGTTTACGATTCATTTCGTGCCGTGGACGATCGAATACGTATGGGCGCACGCGTCGAAGTGTCCGCGTTGTCACACGCGAAGGGGGTCGTATCCATTCACCAGCGGATTGGGTTTGTAGTGTTCACCGAAGTTTGAACGCCGGCACCACTTCCCCTACCTCCAGATCGCGGAAGTTCGTCACCTTCCACGTGTGATACTTTTCGAGTTTGCGCAGCGCCTTCGCGTCCAGCACGCCGAGCTGCTTCAGCGTCTCGATCACGACGGGGAACGTCCCGCGCTTGCCTTCGCCGTCGCCGTTCTTGATCGCGATGCCGAGCGCCGGGCCGCCCTTGGGCGGCACGATCACGCCCACGCCTTCAAAGCCCTCCGCGCCGCTCTTGCAGAGCACCCTGCCGCGCGCGGCCACGATCAGGTCGGTGTCGATGCGCGCTTCGCCCGCGATCAGGCCCGGGTGCTTCAGCACCGCGTGAGCGATGCGGGTAAGCGCTTCCGCGCGCGGCACCGGCGCGCCCTTGCGCGAGGGCGGCGTGCGCTTCGTACGGGCGGCCTCGGCCCAGCGCGCGAAGAGCAGCGCGGCGTGGCGCAGCGGCATCGCGAAACTCGGCACCGAGCACCCGTCGATGGCCACGCCCACGGCGCGCGGGGGCATCTCCGCCAGTTCCGCAAGCGTCCGCACGATCGCCTGCTGGAGCGGGTGCGCGGGATCGGTGTAGCTTTCCACCGGCCAGCCGTGCGCGACGCACGCGGCGAGCATCCCGGAGTGCTTACCGGAGCAGTTGTGGTGCAGCACGCCCGGCTTCTCGCCCTTTTTTTGAAGCGCCTTGGCGACGGTGCTCGAGAGCGGCGTGTGCGTGCCGCAGTGCAGCGCCGCTTCGGTCAGCCCGATTTTTTTCAGGATGCCGCGCACCACCTTCAAGTGGCGCGGTTCGCCCGAATGCGAGGCCGAACAGACCGCGAGTTCTTCGGGCGTGAAGTTGAAGCGGTCGGCCGCGCCGCTTTCCACCAGCGGCAGCGCCTGGAACGGCTTGCCGCTCGAGCGCAGGAACGTCCTCAGCCCCGCGTCGCCCGCGCGCGCGACGAGTTTTCCGGAGGCATCCACGACCGCGATCGCGCCGCGATGCTGGGATTCCAGAATCCCGCCGCGCAGCACGTCCACCAACGGCACCGTTCCGAAGCTCATGTGGCATTCCCAGGACTGTTTGAAGGCAGAAGTATGTCGGGGCGCGCGCGGGATTCCAGCGCGGGATGGGTGCGATAAACGTATCGCGTAAAACGTAAAACGTAAGGCGTAAAACGTAACGCGTAAAACGTAATTAGTTCGAGCCGCGGGCTTCGATGGCGAGCCGTCGGCGGAACTGTGCCCGCGTCCGCCCGTTGCATGCGTAGTACGTCTTACGCCTTACGTTTTACGCCATACGTTTTACGCATTACGTTTTACGTTTTACGTTTTACGTTTTTACGTTTTACAGGCGTCGCGCCAAGCCGCCCTCCAATACGAAACGTAGACAAAAATGCCATAAAATATAGTATTGACGAACACCTGATCCAGGGGTAAGAGAAATGCATGTGCGCGTCCGATTTCCTTGGGCCGTGCCTAACCGGCCGCGCACGCTCGTAACCGCAAGGATTCTCCCATGACCACCGCTGACGTCGCCGCGCCCGTTGCACGGGCTGCCGCCACCCCCGTGTCTACGTTCGTCGCTCCGGTCCGTCCCATGCGGCACGCCGGCCTGCCGCAGGCCAACGCGCCGTGTCCCTGCGGCAGTGGGCGCAAGGCCAAGAAGTGCTGCGGTCTGGCGGGAGGCGCGGAACGGCCGCCGCAAGCCCCGGAACCGCCCGCCGTTTCTTGCACCGACGCGCGCATCCCCGCGGACCCGGATGCGGAAGCCGATGACAGCGCCGAGGCGTTCCTCGGCGCGGAAACGCGTGCGGCAGGCACGGCCGAACCGGGCGGCACGCAATGCGTTACGGCGGACCAAGGGACGATGCCTGCGGCCTCCGCGGAGCCGGCGGACTCCGATTCTGCGCTGCTCGAAGCGCTCCAGCCTCTCCGTCCGCTGTGCGCCGAAGGCGCCGGCTGCGCGGCCTGGATGCGCCTGACCGGGCTCTATCCGTGGAAGCCGCTCTCGATGGCGGAACGCCGCGCCGGGCTGGAGCGCCTCACGCGTTACACGCGCCATTGGATGCGCGCGCGCATGGACGGCGGCGCGTTCCGCTCCCTTACCCAGCCGCTGCCGGGCGGCGCGTCCGCAGGCGGCGGAGTTTCCGAGGCGGACGGCGCGATGGAGGAGGGGATGGAGGAGGGGATGCCGGAGGGGATGGCGGATCCGGCTGGCGGCGCGTACGACGAAGGGCCGGACCATGCGCACCCCGCGGTTCGCGCGCACGCCGAACCCAGCTTCGAACTGGCGGAAGAACTCGAGATCAGCGAGGCCAAGCTCAACCAGTTCCTGCGCGAGCACGCCGGGCTGAGCGCCCGCGAGTGGTGGGATGCCGTGCGCGCGCCCGCCGCGCTGACCGCGATTCGAGCCGAGATCGAGGCCGCGCTGGACGGCACGGTGCTCGACCGGACCGCCCAGATCCGCCGCCGCGGCGTACAGGCGATGGACCTGCACCGCGCCCTGCGCCGGAACCGGCGCGCGCTCGGCCGTTGCGCCTCCGGCCGCGCCTGGAACCTGGGCTACAAGAGTGCCGCGCGGCTGAACCTGGCGCTCTGGCGCGCGACCGGCCTGAGCATGCAGGAACTCGAAGCGCGCATCCTCTTGGAGATCTACGAGACCTGGAGCTTCGACCACCGCACGTGCAGACTCTGCGCGAAAATTCGCGGCGGCGCGGACCGGAACATGGGCGCCGAAGTTCCGAACGTTCCAAACGTTCCGATCGTTCCGAACGATCCGGTCGGTTCGATCGACCCGCCCCTTCGCGAAGCCCCCCGCGGCGCTGCCGCCGTCTGGCGGGATGGCTTCGGCCCAGAGGTACGCATTGCGTAATCCGCGCGCGTGGATGCCGATAAAGCGTGGAGAATTCGCCGATGCCGCAAATTACGTTTTACGTGTTACGTTTTACGACTAACGTCACCGCGATGAACCTGGACCGTTGGTTCCCGTTCGCGTTTCTCGCGCTCTACGTGGTCCTCGCGCTGCTGCGCTCCGGCTTCGCGTTGGCCTCGAGGCCGAAGGGCGGCGCGGGCGAGACGCAGCGCGAGGGTGCGGGGGAAGCCGCGCCGGCCGGCCGGTACGAAGGCTTCGCGGGCAAGGCCTTTCGCACGCTCGCGGCGGCGGCGCTGGCTCTGGGCGTCACCGTATACGGTTTCTTCCACACGTTCGGGCTCTTTGAATGGTGGGGTCGCTTCGAGTTCCCGCTGCCGGCGTGGCTGCGCGCGGGGGCGGCGCTGGCCACGCTCGCGGCCATCGGCGGGTTGTACTGGGCGCACGCCACGCTGGGGACGTACTTCAGCGTGGACCTGGAATTCAAAAAGCGCCACGCGCTGATCACCGCCGGCCCGTACGCCTACGTGCGGCACCCGATGTACTCGGCCTTCGTGCTCTTCTTCGCGGCCTCGGCCGTGCTGGCGGCAAACGCGCTGATCGCGGCCTTCAGCGCGCTGCTGGTGCTGTACATCCTGCAGCGGATTCCGGCGGAAGAACGGATGATGCGCGAACGCTTCGGCGCGGAGTACGACGGATATGCGAAGACGACCGGGCGGCTGCTGCCGAAACTGGGCGTGGCGCGCGCGTAACTGGGAGGATTCCTATGTCCGGCCCTGACGATCCTCACGGCGATAACTCGGCAGACCGTCCTTCTGCGGAAGAGCCTGCCTGGCGGGTCGTGGCCTTGCTGAATCTGTATGCCGCTCTTTTGGCCGGCGTGATCTGGTGGATGTTCGTCTCGAACAAGTCGTGGCCGCACGGAAAGCGCGCGGCGGCTGGCGCGGGGTTGGCGCTCGGCGCGGTTGCGGGCTTTTTAATGCTGCGCACGGTCTGGCAGGATCATTCGAGCCGTCGCTGGCTCATGATACCGGCGCTGTTCGTATTCATTGGCGTGGCGCTCGTCGGCGCGCCGTATGCGCTGCTGGAGTTCGTGAGGATGTTGATGAAGGGCCACGGCGTCTCGCCGTTCATGTAGCCATGCCAAGGCGTCACTTGCCCAGCTTCGCGGCGGCCTCGACGATCTCCTTGGCGGCCTCGAGCGTCGGTTCGCCTTCCCAGCTCTTGACGATCTCGCCCTTGGCGTTGACGAGCAGCACGACGGTCTCGTCGATGTTCACGCCCAGCGCTTTGCGTACGTCGCTCTTCTCGTCGAGCAGGATCAGCGGGTTCTTGCCGGGGCGGTACTGTTCCTTCAGCTTCTCGCGCGCGGTCTCCTTGATCTTCCCGTCGCCCATCTGCCCGACGTCTTCGATAAAGACCAGGCGCGGGCCGTCCTTGTTCCAGCCCTTCTTGGTGATCCAGCGCGCCCACTGGTCCTGCACCGCGGCGTGTTTGACGTTGGGGATCGTCACGATCACCACCGCGCCGCGTTCGGAGACTTCGCTCTGCGCGTGTTCCTTCTGCGCGGGATCGGCGAGCTTGAAGGCCGGGAGCGACTTGACGATGTTGTTGACGCCCTGGGCGCGCGCGGCGCCGCAGAGCACGCTCAGCATCAGGGCCAGGGCAACGGAAAGGTCGCGCGGCATGCAGGTCCTCCGTACGGCGGATGCGGCGCGGGTCACTATACGGGCCGCGCGGCGGATGCCAACCTTTTCCGCGCCGGCCTCACGGGCGTTCGCGCGAAAGCCGCGCCACCCCCGCGGCGAACCCCGCCGCGCCCACCAGCAGCAATCCGACGAGCGGCGCGGCCAGTTCCTTCATCGAAAAGCCGCGCCAGAGCGCGCCCTCGAACGCGAGGATGGCCCACTTGACGGGGCTGACGTTGCTCACGGCCTGCATCCACGCGGGCATGAAATAGAGCGGCATCATCGCCCCGCCGAACATCGCCAGCACCATCAGGATCGCCCAGCCCGCGCCGGCGGTGGCCTGTTCGGTGCGCCCGAGCGTCCCGATGCCCGCCATCAGGCCCGCGAAGCAGGCCGCCGCGGCGAAAAAGGCCAGCGCCAGCGCGCCGGGGTTTTCCACGCGCACGCGGAAGAAGGCCGCGCCGATCGCGGCGAGCACGCACAGCGTCACCAGGCACGCGGCCAGGCAGGCCAGGCTCTTGCCCGCCAGCACGCGCGCCGTGCCGACGGGCGCGAAGCGCAGCCGCAGCAGCGTGTTCGCGGTCCGTTCGCGCGCGAGCGAGAGCGCGAAGGTGGCGACGCAGCCGATCAGGCCCCACACCATCCCCGACGGAAACGTGATCTCGAACGGCGAGCCCGCGACGCCCGCGGCGAGGACCGGGTGTTCTTCGACGCGCGCCGGCGGCGTGCCCGCGCCCTGCTTGAAGACCGCCGGATCGACCTCGTCGAGGAACGTGCCGAGCTGCCCGAGGAAGATCTCGACCTTCTTGCGCTCATCCTGCGGCACCGCTTCGTTGAAGCGCACGCCCATCTCCGCGCCTTCCACGGAGGCGCGCAGCTTGGCGCGGTCGCTGAGCTGCCGGGCGAGCAGCGCGTGGACGGCCTCCAGCAGCAGGCCGCGCAGCAGGCCGGCTTCGGCGTGCCGGGACGGATCGATGCCGGCCTCGAAAACAACGGTCTCGTTGCCGAAGAGCCCCGCCTGCATCTCGAAACCGCTGGGCACCACGATGTAAGCGGCGCACGCCCCCAGGCGAACGGCCTCGCGCGCGGCCGCGCGGTCCATGAGTTTGATCTCGAGGGCTTCCGAGGTCTTCAGGCGCGCGAGCAATTCGCGCGAAAGCTCCGAGGCGTCCTCGTCGGCGACGGCGACGGGAAGCGCCTGGAGCGGCCGGCCGCTCTCGCCGCCGAACATCGCGCCGAAGAGCACCGCCAGCAGCAGCGGGAAGACGAAGACCCAGAAGAGCCCGAAGCGGTCGCGCACGAGCAGCGTCAGGTCCTTGGCGGCGAGCGTGAGGACGGCGTTCATTCGTCGCGCAGCCTCCGGCCGGTCAGGCTGAGGAAGACGCGTTCGAGGTCCGGGCGGTCCACGTGCAGCGCGCGAATCGCATGGCCGGCCTGGGCGAGCTTCGCGGCGTCTTCGAGCGGCTTCGCGGTCGCGAAACGCAGCGTGCGGCCGGTCAAAGTTCCGCCGGGGAATAGGGCTTCGATTCCCGCCGGAGGCGCTTCGAATTCCGCGGTCACCTGCGCCGCCCCGCCGTGCGCGTCGATGAGCGCGCTCAAGGTGTCCAGCGCCAGGATCCGCCCCGCGTCCATGATCGCGACGCGGTCGCAGAGGCGCTGGGCTTCTTCCATGTAGTGGGTCGTGTAAAGGATCGTGAGCCCCATCTTCTTAAGCGCTTCGATGTTCTCGAAGATGCGGTTGCGCGACTGCGGATCGACGCCCACGGTCGGTTCGTCGAGCAGGAGCGCGGCCGGTTCGTGGATCAGGGCGCAGGCGAGGTTCAGGCGGCGCTGCATGCCCCCGGAGTACGTCTTGACGCGGTCGCGGGCGCGTTCGGCCAGGCCGGAGAATTCCAGGGCCCAGGCGACGCGTTCGCGCAGCTTCCCGCCGCCGAGCCCGTAGAGCCTGCCCATAAAGGAGAGGTTCTCGGCGCCGGTCAGGTCCTCGTAAAGGGAGAGCGTCTGGGGCGCGAGGCCCAGCTTGCGGCGGACCTCCGCCCGGCGCGGATCGGCGGCCCCGGCGACCTCGATGCGGCCGCCGTCGGGGTCCAACAGACCGGCGAGAAGGTGAATGGTGGTGGTCTTGCCGGCCCCGTTGGGACCCAGCAGGCCAAAGGTCTCGCCGGAACGGAGTTCAAAGGAGACGCCATCGACGGCCGTCCGAGCCCCGTAGGTCTTGCGCGCCTGGTCTACCAAGATCATGGTTTGCATAAGGTTAGCGGATATTGAGGCATTTTCAGGTCCAATCGCGATGGCACGGGTGCGGTGAGATAAATATATAAGACCTTTCCCTTTGACCCTTTGTGAAATTGTGTTAAATCGTTGCGCAGCCTTTTGCTACAAGATTTTTGGGACGAGGAACGTGCATGGCCGCCGCGCGCAGGTCCCCGAAGAGTGTTGTCATCATTGGCGCTGGCCCCGGCGGATTGGCTTCGGCCATGGTCCTGGCCAAAGCAGGCGTGGACGTGACGGTGCTGGAGCGGCTGCCGCGGGTCGGCGGGCGCACCGGCGCCCTCGAACGCGACGGCTTCCGCTTCGACATCGGCCCCACCTTCTTCCTCTATCCCCGCGTCCTTGAAGAGATCTTTGCCGCCTGCGGGCGCGACCTGCGCCGCGAAGTCGAGATGAAGCGCCTGGACCCGCAGTACCGCCTGATCTTCGGAGCGGGCGGGGAGATCAAGGCGACGCCCGACGCCCGGCGGATGGAGCAGGAGATCGCGAAGCTTTCGCCTGTCGATGCGCCGTCTTTCGCGCGCTTCATGGCCGACAACCGCGAGAAGCTGAGCCGCTTCCGCGAAGTGCTCGAGATGCCCTTCCACGGCTGGAAGGATTTGCTCAATCCCAGCCTGATCTCGATGCTCCCGATTCTCAAGCCGCACCGCAGCGTGATGGACGAGCTGGCCAGCTACTTCAAGGACCCGCGCATCCGCCTCGCGTTCACCTTCCAGGCCAAGTACCTGGGGATGTCGCCGTTCCAGTGCCCGAGCCTCTTCTCGATCCTCTCGTTCCTTGAATACGAGCACGGCGTCTGGCACCCGATGGGCGGCTGTGCGGCGGTGAGCGAAGCGATGGGCCGCGTGGCGCGCGAGCAAGGCGTCAAGATTCGCCTGTCCGAACCCGTCGAAGAGATTCTCTTCGAAGGACGCCGCGCCGTCGGCGCGCGCACCAAGGCCGGGGTCTACAAGGCCGACGCCGTGGTGGTGAATGCCGATTTCGCCCGCGCGATGACCAAGCTGGTGCCCGACCGCCTGCGCAAGCGCTGGAGCGACCGCCGCATCGCGAAGAAGAAGTTCTCCTGCTCCACCTTCATGATCTACCTGGGGCTGGAAGGCCGCGACGACGACGTCGCGCACCACACGATCTACTTCGCCAAGGACTACGAGGCGAACCTGGACGACATCATCAACAAGCACCGCCTCTCGGACGACCCCTCGTTCTACGTCCAGAACGCCTGCGTCACCGATCCGCAGCTCGCGCCGAAGGGCAAGACCGCGCTGTACGTGCTCCTGCCCGTCACGCACCGGCACGCGAACGTCGATTGGGCGAAGGAACGCGCGCGCTACCGCGACCTGGCCATCGGCCGCCTGGAAAAGGTGGGCGTGAAGGACGTGCGCAACCGCATCCTCCACGAGGAAGTGGTGACGCCGGACGACTGGGACACGAGCTTCGAGATTCACAAGGGCGCGACCTTCAACCTCGCGCACAACTTCGGCCAGATGCTGCACCTGCGCCCGCGCAATCGCTTCGAAGACCTCGACGGCATGTACATCGTCGGCGGCGGAACGCATCCGGGCAGCGGGCTGCCGGTGATCTACGAAGGCGCGCGCATCTCGTCGCGCCTGCTGCTCCAGGACTTCGGCCTCTCGACCGAATTCCTCGACGCGCCGCAGCGCGGCCCGCAGAAAGTCAGCGCCCCGCAGGCGGCGCCGGCGTTCCAAGGCGCGGTCTCGCTCGACGCGTAAAACCACCCGGCTCTTTTCCCGGCATTTGGTAAACTCCGCGCCTCGTTCCATTCCCCAGGCGGTGGAGTCGTTGCGTGGCCGACGTGGCTCAAGTGATTGCGCAGGCGCGGGAGGCTCAGGCGGCCTGGGGCGCGGCGTCCATCGACGCGCGGCTGGCCGTGCTGCGGCGCGCGCGCGAAGCCATCGCGAAGCACGCGCGCGCCTTTGCGCAGACGCTCGGCGACCGGCCGGGGCGCGCGCTCTCCGAGACCTACACGGCCGAGATTGTGACGCTGGGCGACTGCGCGCTGCATCTCGAACGCAACGCCCGGCACCTGCTCGCGCCGAAGCGCGTGGGCCGCGCCGGCCGCCCGATGCTCGCCATGGGCCTCACATCCGAAATCCACCGCGAACCGCTCGGCGTGGTGCTCGTCATTGCGCCTTCCAATTACCCGATCTTTCTGCCCGGCGCGCAGGCGCTCCAGGCGCTGGCCGCGGGCAATGCCTGCGTGCTCAAGCCCGCGCCGAATTGCTCCGCGCCCGCGCAGTTCTTCGCGCGGCTGCTGGCCGACGCGGGGCTCGACGCGCGTCTGATCCCGGTGCTGGACGAAGGCCCCGAAGCCGCGCAGGCGGCGATCGAGGCCGGCGTCGATAAGGTGGTGCTCACCGGTTCGGCGCAGACGGGCGCGAAGGTGCTCGCGGCGCTCGCGCCCCGGCTCACGCCGTCGGTGATGGAACTTTCCGGCTGCGACGCGGTGCTGGTACTGGCGGGCGCGGACCTGGACCTGACCGTGCGCGCGCTGCGCTGGGGCCTGCGCCTGAACGCCGGGGCGACCTGCATCGGCCCGCGGCGCGTCTTCGTCGAAGCGTCCGAGGCCGCGGAGTTCGAACGGCGCATGGCGGAGGCCGTCGCGGGGCTCGCGCCGGTGGCGGTGCCGGAGGCCGTCGCGGCCAAGGCGCGCGCGCTGCTGGACGAGGCGCTCGCGCAGGGCGCGAAGCTGCTCGTGCCGGGCCGCGAAGACTTCGGGCGCGCGGAAGCCTTCAAGCCCGCGTTGCTCTCCGGCGTGGCGCCGGCCTGCGGGCTGGGCGAGGCCGACCTCTTCGCGCCGGTGCTCTCGATCATGAGCGTCCGCGACGAGGCCGGGATGCTGGAGGCCTGCGAACGCAGTGCGTATGCGCTCGGCGCCTCGATCTTTGGGCCCGAAGCGCGCGCGCGCGAACTGGCCGGCCGGGTGCGCGCGGGCTCGGTCTCGATCAACGATTTGATCGCGCCGACGGCCGACCCGCGGCTGCCGTTCGGCGGGCGCGGGCGGAGCGGGTTCGGCGTCACGCGGGGCGACGAAGGTCTGCTGGAGATGACGGCGGTAAAATGCGTGAGCGTGCGGGGCGGGAGCTTTCGGCCGCATTACGACGATCCGCGCCCCGAGGACGTGGAGCTTTTCCAAACCTATCTCGACAGCCAACATGCGGAAACGGCCGGGGCCCGCTGGAAGGCCTGGATGGCGCTTCTTGCCAAGCTGATGAAGCGCCGGTAGGCTCTCGAAAATTCCCTGCGACGATGTGGCGAATCTGCTATGAAGAGCGGCGCTGGTGGTACGTCCGAGTATCGTCGGCCCATCCAACGGAACCCAATAGGGGCGTAAGCATGGAACTCGAGGCCAACCCCTCGAACAGGTTGTGGAACGCGCGCGCGCTGGGTGCGTGCGCGCTTTGGGCATGCTTGTTGTGGACGGGCACGCCGCGGTGCGAAGACGCCGCGCCGAAGACCGATACGCCGGCCGTCGTTCCAGACGCGCAACCCGAAGGTACCCCTCCCGCCAAGGCCGAAGAACCGGCCAAGCCGCCCGAGAAGCCTCCGGAAACGACCGCGCCCGCGTTCAAACCCATCGAGATGGCGGCGCTTCCGGATTTCAAGAACGACGTTGAAGACAAGGTGACCAAGTGCGGCAAGTGCCACACGAACGGCCTGGTCTCGACGGTGAATTACAGCGAGTTCGAAGCCGGGAAGGTCGAAGATGAGAAAATCAAGCTGCCCAAGGACGTGACGGGCTTCCGCGACGACCTGGAAGTGCGCGTCGCCTTTCAGGACCGCAACGCCCCGCTGGCGGTGGTGCTGCTCGGGTTCTACGCCAAGAGCGACAGCAAGCTCGCGCGCGCCTGGGCGTCCTACCTGCACAAGAACGGCTGCCACGTGCTCGTGTTCGACTCGGTGTTTCATTCGCGCTTCAACGAACGTACCGGCCACGGGATGCCCGGGAACCTGCGCGAGGAGGCGAAGGTCGTCGCCAAGATCGTGGACACGGTGCTCGCCTTCCGCCCCGAAAAGGAAACGAAGCGCATCCGCGAAAAGACGACCACGGTGCGCGTGCTGGGCACGAGCTACGGCGGGCTGCTGGCGCTGAACGTGCTGCGCGAACCGCAGGCGAAGGCGTGGCCGATCGACCGGATGCTGGTGCTCTCGTCGCCCGTGCGCATGCAGACGGCGGCCGAGACGCTGGACGAGTTCTACCACACCGACCGCCCGAAGTTCGAGATCTCACTGATGAAGCTCGTCGGCGGCTTCAAGCCCGACCACAATCCTCCGACCGAGCGCGAGTGCTCCCTGATGCGCGCGGGCATCGCGTACGACTTTTACGACTCGCTGGAAGACATCCTGAGCAAGAACGAGAAGCTGTACATGCCGGGCCTGTTCGAGAAATTCAAGACTCTGGAAGAGGCCAACGAGGTCAAGGTCCGCTACGAGGAACGCGCGCGCGCCCTGGAGGAACGCCAGACGAAGGAAATGGACGCGCTCAAGAAGACCTACGAGAAATTCAAGGACGACAAACAGAAGAAGGAAGAGTTCAAGCGCCTGAAGAAGAGCCTCGAAGAGCGCTTTAAGGTCGAAGAGAACGACCTGAAGAAGAAGCTGAGCGACACCGAATACTGGACGTTCAAGGACTTCGTCGAACAGATGGCCGCGCCGTACTGGAAGATGCAGCCCGCGGAGATCTGGGCGCAGGGCGAACTCGGCCCGCTGCTGAAGGACGCGCCCGACTTCGTCCAGGCCGTGCTCTGCGCCGACGACCCGCTCAACAAGCCCGAGGAACTGAAGGCGCTCCAGGAAAAGATTCCGCCGCCGAAGCTGCTGGTGCTCCCCAACGGCGGGCACCTGGGCTACACCGGCACGAAGTGGATTCAGGAGATGATCAAGAAGTTCTTCGCGCCCTGACCGCCCGCCGCCTTACCACAAACCCAGCGCTTCGAGCACGCCGTCGGCGCGCCGCGACATCTCGTCCGGTTCGCCCTCGATGCCGCACGCGGCCGCGAATTCGTCCGCGCCGGGCGGTTCGAGCGTGGCGAGCTGGCTGTCGAGCAGGCCGGGGGGCATGTAATGGCCCCGCCGCGCGCCCATGCGTTCGGCCAGGAGTTCCTTCGAACCGTGGAGGTGCAGGAAAAAGACCTGGCCGTCCAGGCCGGCGCTCAGGCGTTCGCGGTAGGCCCGGCGCAGCGCCGAACAGCCCAGCAGCGCGGCGACGCGCCCTTCGCCGCCGAGGTTCCACGCGCGCATCTTTTCGTTCAGCAGGCCGAGCCACGGGCGGCGGTCGGCGTCGGTGAGCGGGATGCCGGCGCGCATCTTCTCGACGTTTTCCGGCGGATGGAACTTGTCGCCGTCGTAAAAGGGCACGGCGCGTTTCCGGGCGAGCCATTCGCCGACGGTGGACTTGCCGCACCCGCAGACGCCCATCAAGACGACGATCATGCGCCGCTCCCGTTGCCGCCGTAGGTTTAGCGCGTCGCGCGCAAAATGCATGTTCCATCCGGACGTTGAAAGAAACGGAAATTGACCTAATCTTTGCGTCTTCTGCGGGAGAACAGCATGGTGAAAGCGGCGGGAAAAAAGGTCGGCGTCGTCGGCAGCGGGCTCGGAGGCCTTGCGGCGGCGTGCGTGCTGGGCGCGCGCGGGCACCGGGTGGTCGTGTTCGAGAAGAACCCGTGGATCGGCGGCAAGGCCGCGGAGCTGAAGGACAAGGGCTACCGCTTCGACATGGGCCCGACGATTCTGACCGTGCCGAAAGTGCTGCACCGCATCTTCGAGGAAGCCGGCCGCGACATCACCAAGTACCTGGAACTCATCCGCCTCGACCCGCAGTGGCGCTGCTTCTTCGACGACGGCACCACGCTGGACCTGATCGAAGACAAGGAAAAGATGGCCGCGGCCATCGAGAAGCGGCGCGCGGGCGGCGGCGAAGGCTTCAAGAAATTCATGACGCTGGCGGAGGAACTGCACGACATCTCCGAGCGCTGGTTCTTCTGGAAATCGGTCGGCGGCGTCAAGGACGCGATTCCGCCCGGCGCGGCGCTGAAGCCGAGCACGCTGAAAGACCTGATGACGATCCGCATGGGCAAGAGCGTCGGCGAGACGATCCGCTCGTACGTGCCCGACGCGCGCGCCGCGCAGATGCTCGACCATTACACGCAGTACGTCGGCAGCGCGCCGGACGAATCCCCCGCGGTACTCTGTTCCATTGCCAGCCTGCAGGCGCACGAAGGCGTCTGGTATCCGATGGGCGGGACGCGCGCCGTCCCCGTCGCGCTGGAAAAACTCGCGCGCGAACTGGGCGTGGAATTCCGCCCCAACGCCGAAGTCGCGAAGATCGTGCTCGAACGCGGCGCGGTGACGGGCGTGGTGACCAAATCCGGCGAGACCGTCGCGCTCGACGCGGTGGTCAGCAACATGGACGCCGTGCGCACCCACACCGAACTGATCGGCGGCGACTCGGCCGAGGCCTTCGGCAAGAAGCGCTACGAGCCCGCGTGTTCGGGCGTGGTGCTGTACCTGGGGCTCAAGAAGGCCTACGACCACCTGCTGCATCACAATTTCGTCTTCTCGCGCGATCCGCACGAGGAGTTCGAGTACATCTACAAGAAGGGCGAGCCCGCGCCCGATCCGACCTGCTACCTGGCCGCGACGACGCGCACCGAAAAGGACACCGCGCCCGAAGGCGGCGAGGCGCTGTACATCCTGGTGCACACGCCCTTCCTGCGCCCGCACCACGACTGGGAAAAAATGCTGCCCGGTTACCGCAAGGTGATCCTGGAAAAGCTGAAGCGCACCGCGGGCCTGACGGACATTGAAGATCGCATCGAGTTCGAAGGCAACCTGACGCCGCAGAGCATCCACAACCGCTACCACGTGCTGAACGGCGCGATTTACGGGCTGGCCAGCCACGGGAAATACATGGGCGCGTTCAAGCCCGCCAACCGCAGCAAGGAAGTCCGCGGTCTGTACCTGGCCGGCGGCGCCGCGCACCCCGGCCCCGGGATGCCGATGGTGATGATGTCCGGCTGGATCGCCGCCGACGTGCTCGACAAGGACGCCGTCGCCGCCGCGCGCTAACGCATTTCTGCTGACATGAAAAAGCCCTTCGCCGGTTTGCGGCGAAGGGCTTTCTGTTTCTGAAAGCTGCGCACGTCGGCGCTACTGCTTGGCTGGAATGGGCTGCCATTCGAGCACGACGTACTCGCCGGAGACCAAGGCCACGACCTTGAACGCGACGATCTTGTCGATGCCGTCGCCCGGTTCGAAGCAGTGTTCCAGGTACACGTGGCCCAGCACGCCCGGCACGTCGCGGCGGGACCAGCCGGCCCGGTCCTTCGGCGCGGGGGCGGGTCCGGACGCGGCGGCGGCGAAGTCGGCGGCGCCCAGGTCCTTGATGCGGTTCTGCTGGCCGCCGTACATCAGCACGTTCAGCCCGTCCGGTTCCGTGCTGTTGTCGAACTCCAGGCTCACCGCGCCCCCATAGCCGTTGCAGACCTTGGGAAAGCTGTAGTAGCAGGCCTGCTCGTACTCGGGCAGCCGCACGCCGCCGACCAGCCGGCGCGAGAGCAGCCACGCGTAGCGGCTCTTGGCGTCCGCCGGCTGCGCGGCCTTAAGCGCTTCCACGCGGCGCGCGGCCGCCTCGGCGGCGCGGATGATCTTTTCCTTCTGGCGCTCGGGATCCTGGCGCAGTTCGGCCAGCAGCGAGCGCAGGCGCAGGCCGCGTTCGTCGCCTTCCTTCAGGCTCGCGAGCTTTTCGGAGACCAGCGGCACGCAGGCCGCGCCCCGGGCGAGCAGTTTGCGGCGCGCGGCGAGGTACGCGTCCAGGTCCGCGCTCAGCAGCGCGTCGGCCTCCGCGCGGGCTTCGGCCGGCAGCGCCTCGGCCGCCGTGCGCTCGGATTCGTCCACATAGGCGGGATCGTTTTGCGCGCGCATCTTCTTGATCTGCTCGGGGAGTTCCTTGAAGTACTTCTGCAACTGCTCCTGCGGCAACGGCGCGATCCACGCCAGAATGGCGCGGCGCTGCTCTTTCACGAAATCGTCCAGCGTCGGTTCCTTCTGGCCGGCGGGGACGTTCTGCTTGAAGCGGGCCTCCTGCTGCTTCCACAGCGCCTTGCAGAATTCCCGGGTGAAGGCCTCGATCAGCGCGCGCTGCTCGGGCGTGAGCGACTTCTCGAAGGCCGCCAGCTTCTCGTCGGAGATCTCGGGCGGGCGCAGCGCCATGCCGTCGCCGCCCGCGCCGCCGTCTCCGCCGCGCGTGGCGTTGCCGCCCGCGCCGCCGGAATCGTCGGAGGCCTTCAGGCCGAGCGGGAGCAGCGCCGCGGCGGACGCGAGGAGCAGGGCAGGGAAGAGGTTCGTCGTTTTCATCGGATTGTTTCCTTTCGGCAGGCGTGGCCTGCGCAATTCGAAGAGATCAGAAGTTCTGTTCGGGCGCCACGGGCGTGGGAACGAGCGGTTCCCAGGTGAAGATCACGGCATCGTTGTCGCGGTGCCGGACGACCTTCAGTTTTACGATCAGCGGTTCGCCGGGGTTCTTCTTGTTGCGTTCGGCGATGCGCAGCACGTACACGTGCCCTTCGACCACCGGCACGCGGTAGCCGGCCGTGCCGAGGCCTTCCGGCGGCTCGGTGACGGTGGCGTAGTCCACGGCGCCCAGATCGACGATGGCATTCTGCTCGTTGCGGGTGAAGGCCCGGAATTCGTCCCGCGGCTTGCCGTCCAGCGGCCCGCCGTCCATCGCCGCCGCGCCGTGCAGCCCCCGCGGGCCTTCGTCCACGAGATCGCCGGTGAAGGCCTGTTCGCGCTTCGCGTTGCCGAAGATGAGGTTCACTTCGTTGCCGACGGTCCTGCCGTCGCCGCGCAGCCCCAGGTGGAAGGCGTACGTGGCCAGCGGGTAGTGGCCGTAGCGGTTGCGCGAGTACAGCAGCACCGTGCCGCCGTTCGGTTCGGACCGTTGGTCCGGCGCCAGGCGCGGCGGTCCGGCGGGGATCTCCGGCGGCGCGGCGGCGTCCATTGCGCGCGGCCCGGGGACCTGTCGCCCGGGCGCATCCGCTTCCGCCGCGCCCGCGCCGGTCTCGCCCCGCGCTGCGTGCGACGCGGCCATGCCCGTGCGCGACGAACGATCGCCGGCCTCGGCGGCCTTCTTAGCCGAGGCGCCGGCCGCATCGTTGGCCGCGGCTTGCGCGCCGGATTCGGGGAAGCCCCGATACGCCAGCGTGGCTCCGCCCGTAAAGAGCACGGCCACGAGCAGCACCGCCGCGGCGCTCAGGGCGTGCTGCCAGCGCTGCGCGCGCCCGTAGGCCCGCACGTACGGCTGCGCCGGGCTGGGCACGTCCGTCCCCGCGGGCGAAGGCTGCGCCAGTTCGAGCACGCGGTCCCGCAGCGCGGCGGACGGCGAGGCCTTGCAGGCGTGTTCGGTCATCAGGCCGCCCAGCGCGAGCGCCGAGAGGCGCGCCGTGCCGTCCAGGCGGTGGCGCAGCCGTTCCAGCGCCTGTTGCAGCCGGTAGCGCAGGGTCGTCTCCGGGATGTTCAATGCCACGGCGGCCTCGCCGGGCGTGAGGTGTTCGAAGTAGACGGCGACGATGGGCGCGCGCAGCGTGTCGGGCAGCGCGGCCACTTCGCCGTCCAGAGTGGCGCGGATCGCCTCCCAGGCCGGGTCGGCCGTGGGCGGTGATGCGGTCGAAAGCATGGCGTTCTCCTTTTCGCGTTGGTTGCGACGGAGAGCGCCACGGCGGGATTCCCTGCAGACGCAGTACGCCGTGCGATGCAGCCAGCCGGCCAGCGAGGTGCGCGGGCTCAGGCCGCGCGCCTTGCGCAGGAGCAGCAGGAAGACGGCCTGCGTGGCGTCCTCCGCGTCCTGCGCCTGGCGCAGCGTGCGCAGGCATACGTTGTAGACCATCTCCGCGTGCGCTTCGTACGCATCGGCGAGCGCGCCGGGTGCGCCTTGGCGCAGTCCGTCGAGCAGTCGTTGGTCGGGCGTCGGGGTGTCCATGTCGCGTTTAGCTCCGTCTTTGAGCTTACATGGCCGCCGACGGAACTTTCGACAAAAGAATCCGGGTTGAAAATTGGAATAGCCGTAAGTCGCGTGGCCGCGCTGGTTACGGCTTGGCGGGCGCGGCTTCGGTGACGGGAGGTTCGGGTTCGTCGGGGGCCAGCTTTTCGACCTCGCGCAGGACCTGCTTCGGGTCGGGGCGGTCGGAGACGATCTGGGCGTAGTGGACCCAGCGCACGATGCCGTTCTTATCGATCAAAAAGGTCGCGGGCGCGGCCAGCTTCTTGTTCATGGTCTCGTGGACGATGTGAAGCGCCGTGATCGCTTCGCGCGATTCGTCGGAGGCCAACAGCACCGGCAGGTCGCCGTGGTCCTTGCGCCCCTGCTTGAGCACGCCGGGCGCGTCCACGGAGACGGCGATGATCTCGCCCCCCTGTTTGCGCAGCGCTTCGCGGACGGCTCCGAGACCTCGGAGTTCATCGACGCAGCTCAGTCACCAGAATCCACGGAAGAAGACCAGCAGCAGCGGCCCGTTGTTGGTGAAGCTCCCCGTAAACAGCTTGTCGCCGTATTCGTTGACGAGGTTGACGCCGGGCATCTTCTGGCCCGCCAGCGGGCGGCCGGTCTCGGCCGGCACGCGCAGCATGGTGAAGTACGCGGGCACCAGCAGCAGCGAGACCACCGCCGCCAGCCCGGCGACGATGCGCGTCGCCAATACCGGCTTGGTAGCCTTGGAGAAGGCGTAGACGGCCAGCACCAGCGCGAGCCCCACGGCCAGGAACATCGGCCACATGGTGGCGCGGTAGGAAGGGCTCTTGGAAAGCGGCACGTAGCTGGCCCATCCGCCGATGGCGAGCAGCAGGGACAGGATGGCGGTTCCGCGCATGCAGGTTCTCCGTCAGCCCAGGACGCCGGTGTAAATCTGGTCCTGGATCGGCGAGAGCACGCTCAGGATGTCGTACGCGACGCGCGCGGGCGACCCCTGGCTCTCGATCTCGGCGACGATCTCCTTGGGGTAATTGCCCACGACGGGCTGGGTGGACGATTCGTAGACCTTCATGCGGCGGCGGATGACTTTTTCGTCGGCGTCGTCGATGCGGTTTTCCTTCAGCGCGCGGCGGCGCAGGCGTTCGAACATCGCGTTCTCGTCGCGGCAGACGAGGTAGAGGACCTTCAGGACCTCGATGTAGCGCTCCATGATCTTGGCCTGGTTGAGCGTGCGCGGAATGCCGTCGAGGACGAGCAGGTCGGCGTGAGGCTTGAAGTCGCCCAGCGTCGCGTGCGCGTCGAGCGTGCGGGCCCAGAACTTGATGACGTATTCGTCGGGCACCAGTTCGCCGCGGCTGGTGTGGTCGTAAAAGACCTTGCCGAGCGGGCTGCGGATGTCGATGTTGCGCAGCGCGTCGCCCATCGAGAAATGGAAGAAGCCGGGGATGTTCTTGAGGATGGCGCCCTGGGTGCCCTTGCCCGACCCCGGCGCGCCCAGCAGGAGCACCGCCTTGTATCGGACGCCGGACTGCTGCGGCAGTTTGTCGCTGATGCCGGTGGGGTTCTCCATGCGCGCTCTCCCTGGATGAAAATGGTCTGTAAGGCCTAGGTACGTTAGCGTGCGCGCGGATTAGTTCAACGGAAACAGAACCGAGGGGCAGGGGTCAGGATTTAGGATTTAGGATTCAGGGATGGACGGCTTCGCCGAACATTCTTATAAAACAAAAAGCAGCGCGCATGCGCTGCTCCTTCCCTGAATCCTGAATCCTGTATCCTGACCCCTGTTCCCCGCGCGTTCGTCAGTCGAAGATCACCGTCCGGTTGCCGTGGACGTGCACGCGGTCGTCGAGGACCAGTTTCAGGGCCTTCGAGAGCACGTTCTTTTCGACGTCGGCGCCGGCCTGCGACATGTCGCGCGCGCTGTGCGTGTGGTCCACGGGGATCACACTCTGCGCGATGATCGGGCCTTCGTCGAGGTCCGTGGTCACGAGATGCGCGGTCGCGCCGATGATCTTCACGCCGCGTTCGTACGCCTGCCGGTACGGGTTCGCGCCGATGAAGGCGGGCAGGAACGAATGGTGGATGTTCACCATGCGGTGCTTGTAGCGCGCGACGACGGCCTCGCTGAGCACGCGCATGTACTTGGCGAGCACCACGTACTCGGGCGCATAGCCGTCGAGCACCTGCATGATCTCTGCCTCGTGCTGCGCGCGTTCCTTGCCTTCGTGCGTGATGAAGTGGTAGGGGATGCCGAATTTTTCGACGAGCGGCTGCAGGCGGTCGTGGTTGCCGACGACGGCCAGGATGTTCGCCTGCAGCGCGTCGAAGGCGTGGCGGATCAGCAGGTCGCCCAGGCAGTGCGGCTCCTTGCTGACCATGATGACGATGTTCTTCTTGCGCTTTTCGACCAGGCGCAGGTTGTGTTCGGCGGGGAGGACCGACTTCAGTTCGCCCAGGCTGGGGAGCTGCGCCTGTTCGCCCTCGAATTCGGTGCGCATGAAAAAGCGCCCGGCCTCGTGGTCCACGTGCTCGCCGTTGCTCACGACGTTCAGGCCGTGGCGGAAGAGCACGCCGGTGATGTGGTGGACGATGCCCTTCTGGTCGGGGCAATCGATGGACAATATATGCGTCTTCACGGCGGCCTCCCTGTTCGATTGGGAAACAATAATGGATGGCCGGGCGCGGGCAAGGCGGGTTCGCGGGCGCGACCCTCCGGAAAAATGCGCGAATTCCGGGAATGCGCCGAATAACGGGCCACCGGCCTTTACATAAACTTCTTTAACCGCCGGGTTGGGAACCCGGCCGCCGGGAGGAGGGTGGAGCAATGACTGCCGTCATGGACCAGAACAAAGCGGACGCATTCATGAAGGTTTCCGTCGAGCGCATGAATCACGCGGCGCTCGCGCTGATGACGTCGCTCGGACACCGCACGGGGCTCTTCGACATCATGGCCGGCATGCCGCCCGCCCGCAGCGCGGAGATCGCCGAGCGCGCGGGCCTGAACGAGCGTTACGTGCGCGAATGGCTCGGCGCGATGGCCACCGGAGGCGTGGTCGAACTCGACCCCGAGGCCGGGACGTACCGGCTGCCGCCGGAGCACGCCGCTTTTCTCACGCGCGCGGCCTCGCCCAACAACATGGCCGCGTCGATGCAGTGGTTCGCGGTGCTGGGGGGCGTCGAGACCGAGATCGCGGAGGCGTTCCGCCACGGCAAGGGCGTGCCGTACGCCGCGTACGACCGCTTCCACGAAGTGATGGCCGAAGAGAGCGCGCAGACGGTGGTCGCGGGCCTGCGCCCGCACATCCTACCGCTGGTCGAAGGCCTCGCGGACGCGCTCGAACGCGGCCTGGAGGTGCTGGACGTCGGCTGCGGGAGCGGGCAGGCGCTGCTGGCGCTGGCCGAGTGGTTTCCCGCCAGCCGCTTCACCGGGTACGACTTTTCGAAGGAGGCGATCGCGCGGGCCGGCGAGGACGCGCGCCGCCGGGGCCTCTCGAACGTGCGCTACGCCTGCGTGGACGCCGCGGAGATGCCGGACCGCGCGCGCTTCGACCTCGTGCTGGCCTTCGACGCGATCCACGACCAGGCCCGGCCGGCGGAAGTGCTGGCGCGCATCGCCGGGGCGCTCAAGCCGGAGGGCCTCTTCCTGATGCAGGACATCAAAGCGTCGAGCCATGTGCACGGGAACCACGCGCAGCCGCTCGCCCCGATGATCTACACGATCTCCTGCATGCACTGCATGTCGGTCTCGCTGGCCAACGGCGGCCCGGGGCTGGGCGCCGCCTGGGGCAAGGAACGCGCGCTCGGCATGCTGAGCGAGGCCGGGTTCGGCCGCGTGGAGGTCCGGGAACTCGAGCACGACATGATCAACTACTACTACCTCGCGCGGCGTTCGGACGCCGCGGCCTGACGGCGCTTACGCGGGGGGCCTGCGCAGGCGCGCGTCTCCCGAGAAATACAGTCCGGCGGCCACGGCCCAAATCAGCAAGGATGCGAGAACCAGAAAGGCGGTCTCGCCCGCGCCGGCGGATGCGCGCTCGTAATCGTCCATCGCTCCGCGCGCGAGCCATAGCGCCACGACCACGTCCAGGATCGCCAGGCCTTTCATCGCGAAGGCGTGCGCGACGCCCGGGCGCGGGCAGCGCACGGGATCGAAGACCGCGAGGGCGAAGTACAGGACCACGGCGCAGAAGGCGATCACGCAGGTCAGGATGCCGGCGACCGCGGACATGTGGGTTCGGACGGCCAGAAAGTACGCGAACGGCAAGAGCCCGACCGCCGTCAGGGTGACCGCCAGCCAAAGGCGCGCCAGCAGCGGCGTGCGCGGCGCCCGGAAGGGCTGGGCGGGGACGGCGGGCGCGGCGGTTTCGGCGGGCGCCGTGGCCGGTTCGGTCATGGCTTCAGGACCTCGTCCTTCGCGTTCCATTCGGCCAATGCCCAGGGCGCGGACGCGTTCGGGCGCGCAAGCGTCCAGGTGATCCGCAGCATGCGCCGAAGCGCCTTGCTCTTCGGCGGGGGCGCGGGATCGCACGCGGCGAGGGTCTCGAGCAGCGCGGTGTTTTCCTGAATCTTGCAGGCGACGGCCTGGCCGCCGGCGTCGAAGTCCCCGTTCGCGGGCGTCTTTCCGGCCGCCAGCGCCGACCGCGCGCGCTGCAGCGCGGCTTCGCCGGCGCGCAGGGCGGACTCGCGGCGGTCGCGCGCGCGCTGGTCGAGGATGCGGTCCATGCCCACGCGCGCGATCAGCAGCACGGCGGCGCCCATCACCGCCAGGGCCGCCAACGCGAGGAGCAGCGCGAAGCCGCGGCGTCTCATGGTCCGGCCTCCACGCGCAGCGCCGCGCCCGTCACCAGCGTCTTGCTCGTGCCGTCCAGCGCGTTCACGCGCAGGGTCACCTGCACGAAGGGGACGCTCCCGCCTTCGGCGCGCAGCAGGCGGCCGGCCTCGGCCGTGCCGCTGGGCCAGTAGGCTTCGGCCGACCCGGAATTCCCCGGCGCGACGGCCGCGTCGGCGCTAAGCACGTCGAGATCGAAGGGGCGGTGCTCAGCCTTCTGCCCGCCGCGGAAGACCTGGCGTTCCACCCGGCCGGGCACAAAGGCGTAGAGCACCTGCACGCCGCCGGGCTGGTCCATCGAGATCAGCGCCTGCGCGCCGCCCGCGGGCGAACGTGGGCGCCAGGTGGCCTGCGTGCTGCGGCGCAGATCGTCGCAGAGGCTCGTCGAGAGTTTCGAACAGGAAGACGCGAGCACTTCGCGCCTGGCCGAGACGTGAAGCGCGCGGTGCATCGCGCCCAGCGCCGCGGCGATGCTGCCCATGATCACGGCCATGATGCTTACGCAGACCATGACCTCCAGGAGCGCGAATCCGCGCGGCGCGCGCTTCATCGGCCACCCGCTTGCGCGGGCACGCGCAGGAGGGCTTCGCCCTGTTCCGACGCGTTTCCGCCCGGCGCTTTCCAGGTGACTTCCAGGCGCACCCGCGCCAGCGAGGGATCGGACGGGTCGGGCGCGATCTCCAGCGTGCACGAACCGCCCGGCAGCCGCGGCGCGAGCGCCTCCGGCAGGCCGACCGGTTTTTTCGCCACGCCCGCGCGCAGGGTTGTGGCGGGGAGCGCCCGCGCGCGTTCCAGGCCCAGGC